>JBJERK010000158.1:0-3343 GCA_051882255.1 Ruminiclostridium sp. | reverse complement strand
CTCGGACAGCAAGAATCTGCTTCAGGCAGGCTTTGTGATAATGGACTACAGAGGAAACGTTAAGGCGCTTGCGGGAGGAATAGGCGAAAAGCCGGGCGACAACTGCTTCAACAGAGCAACCCAGGCGGTAAGCGCCATAGGCTCTACTATCAAGCCTATCGGCAACTACTCCCTTGCAATTGACATGAACGTTATAACCTATTCAACCTTCTTAAAGGACTCCTCGGGACGTATTGACGCTACCTATATCGGCGACAGCAAGTACGACGCAGAGAGCGGCTTTGACGAGGAAACAAATACCGTCCGCTGGCCTCATAACTACGAAGAAGCAGGCTTCGGTACGGGAAATTACTACCCTGCATGGTACGCTGTTCAGAAATCAACCAACACCATAGCCGCAAGGGTTATGCAGATGGTGGGACTTACAAACTCCTATAACCACCTTGTAAACAAGCTTGGCTTCAGCCACCTTGACAGCACCAACGATATTGCCTACGCTCCTCTTGCAACAGGCGCTCTTACCAACGGTGCAACCCTCGTAGAGCTTACCGCCGCATATCAGGTTATCGGAAACGGCGGAATGTACTATAAGCCTTACCTGTACTCAAAGGTACTGGACAGCAAGGGCAATATTGTCCTTGAGCAGGACACCAACGGCAAGCGGGCGATAAGCGAGGATTCCGCATGGATAACCAACAGAATGATGCTTAAGGTTGTTCAGGACGAATACGGAACAGGTAAGTACGCAAAGCTTGACAATGTTGAGGTTGTGGGCAAGACGGGTACTGCCAACGACTGGTCTAACCTGCTCTTTGCAGGACTTTGCCCGGATTATGTTGCCTGCTACCGTATTGCATACGACGACAACCACGAAATAAGCCGCAGCACCTCGGGCTACAGAACTCTTGCAAAGGTATGGCACGACGTTATGGTGGATATGGTTGATACCGAAACGGAGAAGAGCTTTACCCCCGACAGCTCAACCCTTGTGCTGAACTACTGCAACGAAACAGGACTTCTTGCTACCTCAAAATGCCCCCAGACTACGGTAGGCTATTACAGGGAAAGCAATATTCCGCCCAGCTGCGACTCAGACCATACAGGAAATTACTGGGCGGAGCACGACGAGGAAGAGCCGCCGCTGTTCAACTAAGGAAAGGACGAATAATGACCTATAACTTAACCGCACCCTGCCATTTCGGGCTTGAAAAGACTCTTTCCTTTGAAATTAAGCGGGCAGGCGGCGAAAATATAAAAATTAAGGACGGTCGGGTTGACTTTACGGGCGGCGAGGAGATTATCGCAAGGGCGAATATAACCTGCCGCACAGCGGAGAGAATAGGGATTGTGCTTGCCGCCTTTACAGCGAAAAGCTTTGACGATATTTTCTATAAGGTGCGGGAAATTCCCATTGAGGAATACGCAGGCAGAAACGACAAAATCCACATTGTAAAGGGACATTCCCTTAATTCAAAGCTTACCAGCATACCCGCAATTCAGCGCACCATAAAAAAAGCCTTTGTTATCCGTATGCAGGAAAAGTACGGGATTAAAACCCTGCCCGAAAACGGGGCTACCCTTCCCGTTCATTTTCTGCTGATGAAGGACGAGATTACGATTACCCTTGATACCTCGGGGGCAGGTCTTCACAAGCGGGGCTACCGTGCCTTTTCCAACGCCGCACCTATAAAGGAAACCCTTGCGGCGGGGATTGCCGACCTTGCTATGGTAAGGGAAAGCGACAGGGTGATTGACCCCTTCTGCGGAAGCGGCACTATTCTGATTGAGTCGGCTATGCGGGCGGCGAATATCGCTCCCGGGCTTAACAGGCGCTTTGCCGCTATGGAATGGGGATTTACGGATAAAAAGCTTTGGGACCGGGAGTTCTCCGCCGCAAGAGAAGCAATAAAGCGTGACTGCGGCTTTACGGCGCTGGGCTACGACATTGACCCGCAGGCAATAGAGCTTACAAAAGCCAACGCAGAGAAAGCGGGCGTTGCTCACCTTATACGGGCGGAAAAGCGGGATATAAAGGACTTCCATTACCCGAAAACCTCCGTCAAGGTAATAACAAATCCCCCTTACGCAGAGCGAATGGGGGACTTAGAGGAGGCACAGCGGCTTTACCGCGCTATGGGGCAGGTGCTTTTGCCCCGAGGGGATAACAGGATTTTCGTTATCACTTCACGGGAGAGCTTTCCCGAGCTTTTCGGGGAAGAGGCGGCTAAGAACAGGAAGCTTTATAATGGTATGCTGATGTGTCGGCTGTACTCGTATTTATAATGATAGGAAACCGCCGCCTGCGGGTTGCAGGCGGCGGTTTTGTGGTGTTAGTGTTAGCTTTCTACGGCTTTACACAAATCATTCCAGTTAGTATAGTTGTATTTATTGCCTTTGTATGTAACTGTAAGAGCTTCGCAGCCCATAAACGTACGATTGTATATGTATTCAATACCGTCCGGAAGATTAATGCTTTTTAATTTTTTGCAGTCTTGAAATGCATAATCGGCAATATATGTAACACTGTCAGGTATAGTTACTTCAATAAGGCTTTCGCAGAATGCGAAAGTTTGTAGTTTAATTTTTGTAATTTCGTTTGGTATTGTAACCTGAGCAAGTTTTCTACAGCCGCAAAAAGCTTTTTCACCAATAGTAGTAACACTATTTGGGATAGTTATTTCTGTAAGGCTTTCACAGTTATAGAACGCATTTTCTCCAATGCTTGTAACGCTGTCAGGTATAGTTATTTCGGTTAGTTTGTAGCAAAATGTGAATGCTTCTTTTTCAATGCTGGTAATGCTGTCAGGAATAGTAACGCTTGTCAGATTTTCACATCCGCCAAAAGCCCAACTGCCAATATCTGTAAAGCTTTCCGGTATTTCAACATGTTCGATTGCATTATTACTTAATTTAAACGCTTTTACAGGTTCACCGTCAAGCGTTTCCGGAATACGGATAGATTTTTCTTTGCCATTGTATTTTTTGATTCTTACGCCTTCAAGTGCCGCGTCATACTGGTACTCAAAATCCTCCGCCGCAGGCTCTACAATCTGAGCGACAGGCTCGGTTGTCGCCTCCGTTGTTTCAGGTGCAGCTGTTGCTTCTGCCGTGTTTGCTTCCGCCCCATTTTCTGCCTTTCCCGTTGTAACCGCCGCTTCCGTCTGCTGTGTTTCGGGCTTAGCCGCTGTCGTTTCCGTCTTTGCCCCGCAGCCCGACAAACAAATTACAGCCGCCAGCAGAGCGCTTAATGCTTTCGTTTTTCTCATTTTTCGTATTCTCCTTATAATAAAAAAGTGCGCAGCCGAAGCCACGCACCGAAAAATGCATAACTCCGATTGCTGCG
>JBJERK010000157.1:0-3346 GCA_051882255.1 Ruminiclostridium sp. | reverse complement strand
CGCTATTGCAATAAGAGAATATATTGAAAAGAATAACTGTCGCAAAGCTGTTGTTGCAGGCGCAGGCTTTATCGGAATGGAAATGGCGGAAAACCTTATGGCGCAGAAGCTTTCTGTTACTGTTGCAGATATGACTTCCCAGATTCTGCCGAACGTCCTTGACAGCGAAATGGCAGGCTATGCCGCAAGAGAGCTTCGCAAAACAGGGCTTAAGATAATGACGGGCACAGCGGTTTCCGAAATAAAGGGAGAAGCTGCGGTTTCCTCCGTTGTTACTGCAGCAGGCGAAATTCCCGCAGATATTGTGATACTAAGCATAGGAATACGCCCCGCAACAGCTTTCCTTGAAGGCTCTGGAATAGAAACTGAAAAGGGCGCAGTACTTGTTGACGAGTATCAGAAAACAAATATTGAGGATATATACGCAGTTGGCGACTGTGCTCTGGTTAAGAACCGCATCACAGGCGAAAGCCAGTGGTCGGCTATGGGCTCCACCGCAAATATAACCGCAAGATGCCTTGCAAAAACCCTTACCGGCGAGGCAAGTCCTTACGGCGGCTGCCTTGGCACTGGCGTAGTCAAGCTTTCCGCCGATTTGAGCGCAGGCAGGACAGGTCTTTCGGAGGAACAGGCTGTCAAGGCGGGCTATGAGGTTGAAACCGTGGTATGCGTAACCGACGATAAGGCGCATTACTACCCCGATTCCTCCACATTTGTAACAAAGCTTATTGCCGACAGAAAAACAGAAAAGCTTATCGGTATGCAGGTTATCGGCAAGGGCGCAGTTGATAAAATGACGGATATTGCGGTAGTAGGTATCTCCGCAGGACTTAGAATCAGCGATTTTGATACCCTTGATATGGCTTATGCTCCGCCTTTTTCTACTGCAATTCATCCCTTTGTGCAGGCATGCTGTATTCTCGGAAACAAGCTTAAGGGCGAATTTGAAACAATCACCCCCGCAGAATATCTTGCAGGAAAGGCAAAGGGTTACCGTGTAATCGACGCTCAGCCCCAGCCTGCAATAAACGGCGCTTTGTGGGTTGATTTAGGCAAGGTAAACGGCGAAATCGAGGGCATAGCAAAGGACGAAAAGCTTCTTCTGGTATGTGCAAAGGGCAAGAGAGGCTACTTCCTGCAAAACAGGCTTAAATATTACGGCTATACCAATACTAAGGTGCTTGAAGGCGGCGCTTTCTTCAATACCGTTAAGGTTGAAAGTCCAACGGGCAAGCTTTCTCCCGAGGAAATCAAGCGGGTAAAGGCTTTGGGCTGCTTACAGGACAAGCGCTATCCCGACGTTTTCAATGTGCGTATTATCACAAAGAACGGTAAAATCTCCGCTGCCGACCAGTATATTATCGCAAAGGCTGCTGAAAAATACGGAAGCGGCGAGATAACAATGACCTCCCGACTTACCCTTGAAATTCAGGGCGTTAAGCACGCAAATATCGAGGAGTTAATCGGCTATCTTAACGAAAACAATCTTCTTACCGGTGGAACAGGCTCCCTTGTGCGCCCTGTTGTTTCCTGCAAGGGTACAACCTGCCAGTACGGTCTTATCGACACCTTCGGCTTAAGCGATAAAATTCACGAGCGGTTCTATCTTGGCTACCACGACGTAACCCTGCCTCATAAGTTCAAGATTGCGGTTGGCGGCTGTCCAAATAACTGCGTAAAGCCCGACCTTAACGACCTGGGCGTAATAGGACAGAGAGTACCCGTGCTGAACAGTGACAAGTGCCGCGGCTGCGCTAAATGTCAGGTTGAGCAGACCTGCCCCATAAAGAGCGCAAGGGTTAAGGACGGAAAGCTTGTTATCGGAACGGACTGCAACAACTGCGGCCGCTGCAAGGGCAAATGTCCCTTCGGAGCAATTCCCGAGTACACCGACGGCTACAAGGTTTATATCGGCGGAAGATGGGGCAAGAAGTTCGCAAACGGCAGACCTCTCGACAAAATTTTCACCTCCGAGGAAGAGGTTATGGAGCTTATCGAAAATGCAATCCTGCTGTTCCGTGACGAGGGTATTTCCGGAGAGCGCTTTGCGGATACAATAGCAAGACTTGGCTTTGATTACGTTCAGGACAAGCTTCTTAACAACAGGATAGACAAGACTGCAATTCTCAAGAAAACTGTGAAAGGCGGAGCAACCTGCTGATGAAAAGAATTTTTCCTGTTTTTCTTGCGGCATTACTGCTGCTGTGCGGCTGTTCTTCTTCCGGAAATACTGACGGAAAAAGCGGTGCAGAAACCTATACCTTTACCGACGCTCTCGGCAGAGAGGTAACGGTGGAAAAGAATCCGAAGCGCACCGCCGCCCTTATCGGAAGCTTTGCTGACGTTTGGCAGCTTGCAGGCGGTGATGTCTGTGCAGCAGCCGAGGACGCGTGGGACGACTTCGGGCTGGAGCTTCCCGAGGCGGTAAATATCGGCGGCGCACATTCCCCAAGCTTTGAAGCCCTGCTGTCCGCAGACCCGGATTTTGTTATCGGAAGCGCTTCTACCGCCGCAGACGTGGAGATGAAGGAGCAGCTTGAAGCAGCGGGAATAACAGTTGCTTACTTTGACGTGGACAGCTTTGAGGACTATCTCGGTATGCTTGATACCTGCACCGAAATAACGGGCAGAAAGGACTTATACGAGCAAAACGGGCTTTCGGTAAAGACGGAAATCGACAGGATAAAAGAGGAACTAAAAGCTAAGAGCCTGCCCGAAGAAAAAAGAACAGTTCTTATTTTAAGAGCCTCTGCGGGCTTTGTTAAGGCGAAGGGAAGCGAGGGTACAATCCTCGGCGAAATGCTTGCCGACCTTGACTGCATAAATATCGCAGACAGCGACGTGAGCCTGCTTGATGACCTGAGCGTGGAGAGCGTTATCCGCAGCGAGCCACGGCATATTTTCGTGGTGACCATGGGTGACGATACGGAAAAGGCGCTTTCTAACCTTACAAGAATGATGGAGGAAAATCCTGCGTGGGGAACGCTTGAGGCGGTTAAGGAAAACAGGCTTCACGTTCTGGATAGACGGCTTTTCAACATAAAGCCCAATGCGCAGTGGGCAAAGGCTTATGAACAACTCAGCGAAATCCTCTCGGAGCAGGGTTAAAATATTGTTTGCCGCAGGATTTATTCTTCTTGCGGCAGCAGCGCTTCTCGGGATATTCTTAGGCGGCACTCCGCTGTCCTTTGAAGAGATTTTTTCCTGCTTTGAAAACGGTTTTCTTAGCTCTGCCGGCGGCAGAATTTTCCTGTATGTGCGGCTTCCCCGTACTTTGGCGGCAATAGTCTGCGGCGGCGCTCTTGCTATGTCCGGGGCGGTTATTCAGGCAGTGCTTGCTAACCGC
>JBJERK010000156.1:2149-3356 GCA_051882255.1 Ruminiclostridium sp. | reverse complement strand
CTGCACAATCAAGTCCTTCAGAATCACCCCTTTTTCTCTGTTTTCCTGTCTTAAAATCTATAAATTCTGCAATAATTTTTTAGTCGGATTTAACAAAAATTTTACAAAGCAAAATTTTTTTATTTAAAAGGTATTGCAATATTATGATTTAGTGCTATAATATTAACCGATATATCACTTTAAAGCTTTTGTTTATTAAAGCAAAACAGGAAAGAGAAGAACAGGAGAATTGACTATGAAACTCAGAAAAATTACAGCATTAATTTCAGCGGCTGCTCTTGCCGTTACCGCTTGTGCTTGTTCACAGGAAGGCGCTGCCGCAAAGAAGGACAGCTACAAGGTCGGCGTTGTTCAGCTTGTTCAGCACGACGCTCTTGACGCTGCTACAAAGGGCTTTATGGACACCCTTACCGAAAAGCTTGGCGACAAGGTAACGTTCGACGTCCAGAACGCTAACGGCGAAAGCACAAACTGCACCACAATCGCAACAGGCTTCGCAGCTTCAAACGTTGACCTTATTCTTGCAAACGCAACAGGCGCGCTTCAGGCTTCCGCTGCTGCTACAAGCACAATCCCGATTTTAGGCACTTCCGTAACAGACTACGCTACCGCCCTTGAAATCGACAACTGGACAGGCACAACAGGCAGAAACATCTCCGGTACTTCCGACCTTGCGCCTATCGACGAGCAGGAGAAGATGCTCAAGGAAATGTTCCCCGAGGTTAAGCAGGTAGGTATTATCTACTGCTCCGCAGAGGCTAACTCAAAGTATCAGGCAAACCTTTTCGGCGAGGCTCTCAAGGCTGACGGTATCGCTTATAAGGAATACAGCGCTGCTGACACAAACGAAATCAGCACCGTAGTTACCACTGCTGTTGCAGAATGCGACGTTCTCTACATACCTACCGACAACACAATGGCTTCCTCCACCGAAACCATCAAGAACATCGTTGTTCCCGCAGGCATTCCTGTAATCGCAGGCGAAGAGGGTATCTGCTCAGGCTGCGGCGTTGCTACACTTTCCATCAGCTACTATGACCTTGGCTGCAAGACAGGCGAAATGGCTTACGAAATCCTTGTAAACGGCGCAGACCCTGCTTCTATGGCAATCGCCTTCGCTCCCAACGTTACAAAGAAGTACAATGCAGACATCTGCACTCAGCTTGGTATCACACCTCCCGAGGGATATGTGGCTATCGGCTGATAA
>JBJERK010000156.1:0-2049 GCA_051882255.1 Ruminiclostridium sp. | reverse complement strand
TTTCTGTTCCCCGCTTGTGCTTTTTATACTATAAGAATATTCGGAGGTAATTATGGATTTTCTACTGAACAAGCTCACCACCTTCGGAAACGCTCTACCCGGCGATATTACCCAGGGCCTTATCTGGGGCATTCTCGCAATCGGCGTTTTCATCACCTACAAGATACTTGACTTCGCCGACCTTACGGTTGACGGCTCTTTAGGTCTTGGCGGCGTTGTGGCAGTTGTGCTTATAGCAAACGGCGTGCCTGTTCCCTTAGCTATCTTTTTCGCTTTTCTTGCAGGCTGCGGGGCGGGGCTTGTTACTGCGGTATTCAATACCGTTCTCGGTATTCCCGGCATACTCTCGGGTATTCTTACCCAGCTTGCCCTTTACTCGGTTTATCTGGACATCAACGGCAAGGCAAATGCACCTATAAGCGTAGACAAGTACCCTCTCGTTATCTCCTCCCGCTTTGTCACCGCAGGAAACTCTGTGCTTGATATTGTTAAGACCGTTGCTGTTGCAGTAGGCTTTGTTGTGGTGATTATTGCTGTTCTTTACTGGTTCTTCGGTACGGAATACGGTATGGCAATCAGGGCTACGGGCTGCAATAAGGCTATGTCCAAGGCTTCCGGCATCAACACAAAGGCAACTACAATTGTCACTCTTGTGCTTTCCAACGGTCTTGTTGGTCTTTCCGGCGCTATCCTTGCCCAGTATCAGGGCTTTGCAGATGTAAATATGGGCAGAGGCGCTATCGTTATAGGACTTGCGGCGGTTATTATCGGTATGGTTTTAGGCGAGGTTATCTTTAAAAAGCGCTTCAACTTTGTTGCAAAGCTTTCCTTTACCGTTCTGGGGGCTGTAATCTACTTCATAGTGCTTCGTATAGTTATTCTTATCGGTCTTTCCACCGACAATACAAAGCTTTTCTCCGCAATAATCGTTGCTGTATTCCTTGCGGTTCCCTATCTTAAGGCACAATCTGCCGCATCCTTCTCAAAGGCGGGCAAGAAATCGGCGGAATATCTGAAATCAGAAGGAAAAACAGAACAACAGGCAAAGGAGGAGGTCTGAAATGCTGGAGCTTCACAACATACATAAGGTTTTCAACAAGGGCTCGATTAACGAGAACTATGTGCTTCACGGCGTTGACCTTGTTCTTGAGGACGGGGACTACGTTACTGTAATCGGCGGAAACGGCGCAGGAAAATCTACAACCCTGAACGCTATCGCAGGCGTATGGCCCATAGACGAAGGCGCAATACTCATAAACGGCAGGAATGTTACAGGACTTTCCGAGCATCAGCGTGCAAAATACATAGGACGGGTATTCCAGGACCCGAAATCCGGCTCCGCTCCCGATATGGAGATACAGGAAAACCTTGCTCTCGCTTCCCGCAGAGGTCAGGGACGGGGGCTTACCTGGGGCATTACAAAGAAGGAAAAGGAAGAATACCGTGAAAAGCTTAAATCCTTTGACTTGGGACTTGAAAACAGGCTCTCGGATAAGGTAGGACTGCTTTCCGGCGGTCAAAGACAGGCGCTTACCCTGCTTATGGCTACCCTTAAGAAGCCGGAGATACTGCTGCTTGACGAGCATACTGCGGCGCTCGACCCGAAAACAGCCGCAAAGGTGCTTGAGCTTACGGATAAGATTGTTGAGGAAAATCATCTCACAACCCTTATGATTACCCACAATATGAACGACGCAATCAAGCACGGAAACCGCCTTATTATGATGAATAAGGGAAGCATAATCTTCGACGTAAGGGGCGAGGAAAAGGCAAACCTTACAGTAAACGACCTGCTTGTGAAGTTTGAGCAGGCAAGCGGTACCAAGCTTAATAACGACAGAATGTTATTAGCCGGGGCAGAGGGAAATTAATCCGCTTATTATGATACTAAGGCACACTTGCATGGGCTTGTGTGCCTTTTTCTTTGTTCGGATGTTTTTGTTTATAATCGGCGGCAGAAATGCCGTATATACAAGCCGTTCTTTTCTTTCGGGAAAAGGGCGGCTTTTTTCTTTTGCAGAAGTGGGTCACTTCTTCCACTATATGTGA
>JBJERK010000155.1:0-3364 GCA_051882255.1 Ruminiclostridium sp. | reverse complement strand
TAATAATGCCTCTAAGGGCGAATACAGGGTCTATGATATTTACGAGGGCACTCCCTCGGATGAAAATGTTGATTATAACGAAAAAAATGATGATAAAAAGGATTGATTATTGTGGCTAAGGATAAAAAACTGGTTGAAGCTATCACTTCTATGGACGAGGATTTTGCGCAGTGGTACACCGATATTTGTAAAAAAGCAGAGCTTGTGGAATATACTTCCGTTAAGGGCTGTATGGTAATTCGTCCCTACGGCTACGCTATCTGGGAAAATATGCAGAAGATACTTGACGGTATGTTCAAGGCTCTCGGTCACGAAAATGTTTGTATGCCTATGTTTATCCCCGAAAGCCTGCTCCAGAAGGAAAAGGATCACGTTGAGGGCTTTGCCCCTGAGGTTGCATGGGTAACTCAGGGAGGAAACGAGAAGCTTGAAGACAGGCTTTGCGTCCGTCCCACCTCAGAAACCCTTTTCTGCGAACATTACGCAAATATAGTTCACTCCTACAGAGACTTACCCAAGCTCTATAACCAGTGGGTAAGCGTTGTACGCTGGGAAAAGACCACAAGACCTTTTCTGCGTTCAAGAGAATTTCTCTGGCAGGAAGGTCACACAATCCACGCAACCGCAGAAGAAGCTATCGAAGAAACAGAAAAAATGCTTAACGTTTATGCACAGTTCTGCGAGGAATCTCTGGCAATGCCCGTAATAAAGGGCAAGAAAACCGAAAGCGATAAGTTTGCAGGTGCAGTTTCTACCTATGCAATTGAAGCTCTTATGCACGACGGAAAGGCTTTGCAGGCAGGTACCTCACACTATTTCGGAGACGGTTTTGCAAAGGCATTCGATATTCAGTATTCCAGCAAGGAAAACAAGCTTACCTATCCCCACCAGACCAGCTGGGGCGTTACAACCCGTCTTATCGGCGCAATCATTATGACCCACGGCGACAACAGCGGTCTTGTTCTTCCTCCCGCAGTTGCCCCCATTCAGGCGGTTATTATTCCGATTGCACAGCATAAGGAAGGCGTTCTTGAAAAGGCGGCTGAGCTTAAGGAAAGACTGCTTGCGGCAGGTATCAGAGTAAAGCTTGACGACAGCGAAAACTCCCCCGGCTGGAAGTTCGCCGAGTACGAAATGAAGGGCGTTCCGGTAAGAGTTGAAATCGGACCCAAGGATATTGAGAGCAACCAGTGCGTTCTTGTTACCCGTCATAACGGCGAAAAGGCCTTCGTTTCCCTTGACGAGCTTGAAACCGCAGTTACTGCAAAGCTTAAAGAGGTTCACGACGGTATTTACCGGAAGGCGCTTGAAAACCGTGAAAGACGTACCTACGCCTGCACCTCAATAGACGAAATCAACAATGTTCTTGCCGAAAAAGGTGACGGCTTTGTTAAGGCAATGTGGTGCGGCGATGAGGCCTGCGAGGACGAAGTCAAGGAAAAGACAGGCGTTGGTTCAAGATGTATTCCGCTTGAGCAGGAGCATCTCAGCGACACCTGCGTATGCTGCGGAAAGCCTGCAAAGTACGAGGTTTACTGGGGCAAAGCGTATTAATAACAATCGCCGTGCGGCGAAGTGCTGTCAGGGCATTTCCCGCACGGCTTTTACTTTTTTGAAAGGAAATCTGTATTATGAACAACATTACCGCCGATATTCAGATGATGAAGGCAATTAATTTTGCTATGCAGCAGAATTACATACCCGTTATAAGAAGCATTAAAATCACCAACAGCGGAGACAGCGACGCTGAAAATTTAAAGCTTACGGTAATCTTTGAGCCGGAATTTGCCCGCTGCTTTGAAACGGAAATTGCAGCTGTCAAAGCCGGAACCTCGGTTGAAATATCACCTGTCAGCATCGTTCTTTCAACGGATTATCTGTTTTCGCTTACTGAAAAGCTTTCGGGAAATGTTCATATACAGATAAATTCAGGAACAGAAACCCTTTTCTCCTGCGATAATCCTATTGAGCTTCTCGCCTACGACCAGTGGACGGGAGCAATGGTAATGCCTGAAATGATTTCCGCTTTTGTAACGCCAAATCACCCGAAGGTAAGCGAAATTATATCAAAAGCTTCCGTTTATCTGCAAAATTGGTGCGACTCCCCTTCCTTCAGCGGCTATCAGTCCAAAAATCCCAATATTGTTAAAATGCAGGCGGCTGCTATTTACGCAGCACTGCAAGCTGAAAATATAGCCTACACAATGCCTCCCGCCGGCTTCGAGAAATCCGGGCAGAGAATCCGCCTGCCCGAAAACGTTCTTACGGAAAAGCACGGCACCTGCCTTGACCTTTCGGTGCTGTACGCCTCCTGTCTTGAAGCTGCGGGGCTTAATCCCCTTATCGTCTTTTTGCAGGGGCATGCTTTCGGCGGAGTCTGGCTTGAGGAGGAAACCTTTGCGGAATGTGCGGAGGAAGACGCTTCTTCTGTTGCAAAGCGTGCTGCATCGGGAATTGACAGGCTTTGCCTTGTGGAGTGCACCGATTTTACCGCAGGAAAATCCGTTGATTTCAATCAGAGCGAAAAGCACGGGCTTGCTAACCTCGACAACCAAACAGAATTTGAATTTGCAATTGATATAAGCCGCTGCAGAGGCAGCGGAATCCGACCTATTCCCTCCCGTGTTTCAGAAAACGGAAGCTTCAAGGCTGCCGATTACGGGAAACAGAGCGAAAACAAGGTAACAGCCGCACCGGAAGAAATTGATTTGACAAAAAGAGGCGCAGAGGCTTCAAAGCAGGAGCTTACAAGAAGTATGATATGGGAGCGCAGACTGCTTGACCTTAGCCTTAGAAACAGCCTGCTGAACTTCCGTCCCTCATCTTCCAACGTCCAGCTTATGACAGCAGATCTTACAAAGCTTGAGGACGAGGTTTCAAAGGGCGAAAGCTTTAAGATAATGCCTGCTCCCGCTGATTTCTCACTTAAGCTTTCCGACAGCGGTATGTTTGAAGCTGAAAACGGCGTTCAGCAGACAGAGGCAATAGCTGAATCAGAGTTTAAAAACCACAGAATACGCACATACATTAGCGAAAGTGAGCTTGAAAGAACCCTGAAAAAGCTCCACAGACAGGCAAAGGTAAGCCTTGAAGAAAACGGAGCAAATACTCTTTATCTCGCCCTTGGCTTCCTGCGCTGGTATGAAACGGAAAAGAGCGAAAAGGCACGATATGCGCCACTTGTACTTGTGCCGGTTGACATAATAAAGAAAATACAGGACAGGTCCTATTCTCTGCGGGTAAGAGACGAGGAAACCCAGATGAATATTACCCTGCTGGAGCTTTTGCGGCAGGATTTCGGCATTTCAATCGAGGGGCTCAATCCCCTGCCCGCAGACGAAAACGGCGTTGATTTACAGCTTGT
>JBJERK010000154.1:0-3394 GCA_051882255.1 Ruminiclostridium sp. | reverse complement strand
CTTCTACTCAATGGTTAAGGTAGAGGATATTCCCGAAATCGTTGAGGAGCATCTTCTCAAGGGTAGAGTTGTTACCCGTCTTGTTTATGATGAAACAGTTGCGGATAACGAAATCAAGTCCCTTAACGAAACAAACTTCTACAAGAAGCAGCACCGTGTTGCTTTAAGAAACTGCGGCGTTATCAACCCCGAGAATATCGAAGAATATATCGCTGTTGACGGCTACCAGGCACTTTATAAGGTTCTTAAGGAAATGTCCCCCGACGACGTAATCAAGGAGGTTCTTGATTCCGGTCTTCGTGGCAGAGGCGGCGGCGGCTTCCCCACAGGTAAGAAGTGGCAGCTTGCAAGAAACCTTGTTAAGGACGCTGACCAGAAGTATGTATGCTGCAACGCCGACGAAGGCGACCCCGGCGCATTCATGGACCGTTCCGTTCTTGAAGGCGACCCCCACGTAGTAATTGAAGCTATGGCTATTGCAGGCTACGCAATCGGCGCAACACAGGGTTACATCTACGTTCGTGCAGAGTACCCCATCGCTGTTCACAGACTTCAGGTTGCTATCAATCAGGCAAGAGAATACGGTCTCCTCGGAAAGAACATTTTCGACAGCGGCTTTGACTTCGACCTTGATATCCGTCTTGGTGCAGGCGCATTCGTATGCGGTGAGGAAACTGCTCTTATGACCTCTATCGAGGGCAACAGAGGCGAACCCCGTCCCCGTCCTCCTTTCCCGGCTGAAAAAGGTCTTTTCAGAAAGCCTACTGTACTTAACAACGTTGAAACCTACGCAAACATTCCTCAGATTATCTTAAAGGGTGCTTCCTGGTTTGCTTCCATGGGAACAGAAAAGTCCAAGGGTACTAAGGTATTTGCTCTCGGCGGCAAGATTCACAACACAGGTCTTGTTGAAATTCCTATGGGTACAACACTCCGCGAAATCGTATACGAAATCGGCGGCGGTATTCCTAACGGAAAGAAGTTCAAGGCTGCCCAGACAGGCGGACCTTCCGGCGGATGTATTCCTGCAGAACACCTTGATATTCCGATTGACTACGATAACCTTATCGCTATCGGCTCTATGATGGGCTCCGGCGGACTTATCGTTATGGACGAGGACAACTGTATGGTTGATATTGCAAAGTTCTTCCTCCAGTTCACAGTTGACGAGTCCTGCGGTAAATGTACTCCCTGCCGTATCGGTACAAAGCGTCTTTACGAAATGCTCCAGAAGATTACCTCCGGCGAAGGCACAATGGAAGACCTCGACAAGCTTGAAAAGCTCTGCTATTATATCAAGAACAACTCCCTCTGCGGTCTTGGTCAGACAGCTCCTAACCCTGTTCTCTCCACTCTCCGCTACTTCAAGGACGAGTATATTGCACACGTTAAGGACAAGAAGTGTCCCGCAGGCGTATGCACCAAGCTCTTAAGCTACAAGATTGTTGCAGACAAGTGCAAGGGCTGTACAGCATGTGCAAGAAACTGTCCTGTAAGCGCAATCGAGGGTAAGGTTAAGGAAGCGCACGTTATCAATCCCGCTAAGTGCATCAAGTGCGGCGCTTGTATGGAAAAATGTAAGTTCGGCGCTATTATTAAAGAATAAATCAAGAAAGGATTACTTAGAACTATGGTTAATATTAAAATTAACGGCGTTGATGTTTCCGTTGAAGAGGGTACAACCATTCTTGAGGCTTGTCGTAATAACGGCGTCAGAATTCCTACTCTTTGCTGGCTTAAGGAAATCAACGAAATCGGCGCCTGCCGTATATGCGTAGTTGAAATGACAGGTGCAAGAAGCCTTGTTGCTGCCTGCGTATATCCCCTTTCAAAATTTGACGAGGGCAAGAACATTCTTACCCATTCTCCTGCAGTTCTCGAAAGCAGAAAGACCACTCTCCAGCTTCTCTTAAGCAACCACCACAGAAAGTGCCTTTCCTGTGCAAGAAGCGGAAACTGCGAGCTTCAGGCTCTCTGCCGCGAGCTTGGCGTTGACGACGAAACCGTATTTGCAGGCGCAACCAACGAGTACGAAATCGACTGCAGCGCTGCTCACATGTACCGTGACAACAACAAGTGCATCAACTGCCGCCGCTGTATTGCTGCCTGCGAAAAGACACAGGGCATCGGCATTATCGGCGCTAACAACCGCGGCTTCAACACAAGCATCGGCTACGCTTTCGGCTTAAGCCTTGCTGAAACAGCCTGCGTATCCTGCGGTCAGTGTATCGCTGTCTGTCCTACCGGTGCATTATCCGAAAAGGACGACACAGCAAAGGTATGGGACGCACTCAACGACCCCGAAAAGACCGTTATCGTGCAGACTGCTCCCGCTGTTCGTGCATCTCTCGGTGAAGCCTTCGGCTATCCTATGGGTACCGACGTTGAGGGCAAGCTTGCTGCTTCTCTCTACAAGCTGGGCTTCGACCACGTTTTCGACACCAACTTCGGTGCTGACCTTACAATTATGGAAGAGTCCAACGAGCTTCTTGAAAGACTCACAAAGGGCGGCGCGCTTCCTATGATTACCTCCTGCTCACCCGGCTGGATCAGATACTGCGAAGCTTACTACCCTGAATTCCTCCCCAACCTTTCCACCTGCAAGTCTCCTCAGCAGATGACAGGCGCTATGATTAAGACCTACTGGGCAGAAAAGAACGGTATCGACCCCAAGAATATCGTTTCCGTTTCCGTAATGCCCTGTACAGCAAAGAAGTTTGAAATCGGCAGAGAGGATCAGTCCGCAGCAGGTGTTCCCGACGTTGATATTTCTATCACCACAAGAGAGCTTGTAAAGATGATTAACAAGGCAGGTATCCGCTTCAACGACCTTGAGGACGCTAAGTTTGAGTCTCCTATGGGAAGCGGTACAGGTGCAGCCGTTATCTTCGGTGCAACCGGCGGCGTTATGGAAGCAGCTCTCAGAACAGCAGTATGGAAGCTTACCGGCGAATCCAACGACAGCCCCATTGAATTTTCAGAGGTTCGTGGCGTTGAAGGCGTTAAGTTTGCTGAATACACCGCAGGCGGCAAGACAGTTAAGGTAGCAGTAGCTTCCGGTCTTGCAAACGCAAAGCAGCTTCTTGAAAAGGTTAAGAGCGGCGAGGTTGACGTTCAGTTCATCGAGATTATGGCTTGCCCCGGCGGCTGCGTAAACGGCGGCGGACAGGTTATCGTTCCTGCTGACGTTCGTAACTTTACCGACATCCGTGCTGAAAGAGCAAAGGCTCTTTACAACCTTGATACAAAGTACGCCCTTAGAAAGTCCCACGAGAGCGAGGACATCAAGAAGGCTTACGAGTATCTCGGCGAGGTAGGCGGCCACAAGGCTCACGAATACCTCCACACAAGCTACAAGGCTTCCAACTTAGTTAAGTAAGACTTGTAAATAGAA
>JBJERK010000153.1:0-3403 GCA_051882255.1 Ruminiclostridium sp. | reverse complement strand
ACAAGGACATTTTTCGGGGCGGGCAGGACAATTCAGGACTTTCTTTTGCTGAATTTTTCTTACTGTGGCAACAAAAAAGCGAGCGCATTTTCTACGCTCGCAAAATTTTAAAATATCTCTTTATTTGAATTGTTGTTGGGTGCTGATTATAGATAGAAATTATAAAGATGTTATCAATCGCCAAGAATTTCTCTGATTCTTTCCTCGCTCATTCCTGCGGCTTTCATTTTTTCTATGATTAAAGCTTTTCCTTTGGCTATTCCCTCGACTAATCCCTCTGCTCTTCCTTCAACTAATCCTTCTGCTCTTCCCTCTTCTTTGCCCTCTGCTCTTCCTGCTTCCCTCTCGCTCTTGCGAACCGAAGCCTCATCGTGGAGGGCTTTTTCCCGCAGTCTTGCTATTTCACGAACCCGTGTATCCTCGCTCATATCATATATAACCCGAACAGCCTTCTGCATAATCGGAACATTTGTACTGTTAATCATATCAAAATCCTCCTCGCTGTCAGCATTGATGAACTGAAGCCATAATTCCTTTGTATTATTTGGATTGGGCTTTTTCCCTACCTTTTTAAGCTCAAAGAAATGGATTCCGAACTTATCGGAGAAAACCTCGTCGGTGCCTTTTATCATAGCCGCAATTTCGGTATGGTAGTTACTGCCCTCAAACATATTGAAATTGATAATATTTATGGCAATAGCCTGTTTAAGCTCGCTGTACACATCGCCGCTCTTAAGCTCCGAGGTATATAGTTTTGCCCAATAGAAAAGGGTTCTGTCCCGATAGTCCGGATTATTCTTAACCTGTATTTCAACATTGACAAGGCGGTTATCCACCCGCATATTAAGGTCAAGTCGGCTGAACTTGCCCTCGAGATTATCCGGTGGAAGCTCGGGGTTTGTTATGTGTATCTCGGAAATGCTTTCCTGAGGAATATCAAGCATATTTGCAACAAAGGAATAAAGCATATCCTCGTTATCGGTGAATATCTTTTTGAATATTATGTCCAGCTTTGCCGAAACTACATCTCTTGCCATATCCGCACCTCCCTTTCCTTTTATAGTTATTATACCACTATTATCGGAATTTTGCAATAGTTACATAAAATCAACTCAAGAATTTTCTAAAACCGCCGAAAATACAACAAAAACCCGCCCGCACCATTCAGGCACGAGCGGATTTATCATTTAACCCAAAATTATTTCACCTTAACCGTCACAACATCCGACTTCTTCATCTCCGTCCACTTACCGTCAACATAAGCACGAACGATATAACTATACTTTTTGCCGGATTTGAGCTTACGGATAGTTACAGCGGTTTTTTCTGTTTCTGTAAGCTTCACTGCCTTGCCGTTCACATACTTATAAACAGCATATTTTTCTGCGCCGGGAACAGCCTTCCAGCTGAGTCTTGCGCTGTTTTTGCCTGCGGTCGCCTTGACAACGGGCTTGTAATTAACCTTAACCGTAAGCTTGTCCGCAAACTTGTCGGGGGAAACCTTGCCGCCAACGGAATACTTCACCATATATTCGTAGGTCGTTCCGTTTTTCAGCTTGCCGAAGGTCACGGACAAATCGGTAGTTTCCTTAACCTTGACGTATTTTCCGTCCTTGTAGCGATAGATTATGTACTTATCTGCATTATCTACCTTATCCCAGCTGATTGTTACTGAGTTGCCCTCTGTTTTCGCTTCTGCTGTAATCTCTTTTGTGAAAGTATTTTTAGATGTGGTTGCAGTCTGATTATTCGACTGGTTTGTGTTGTTTGCGGGGTAATTCGGGCGGGAGGGAATCTGCGGATTTCCTGTCTGCGGGATTGTTTCGGTCTTTATAACATATCCGCAGACCTTGCAGCTGTATGTTCTTAAGCCGCTGGTTGTCGATGTAGGTGCAGTAGTTACAACTCCGCCGTCTGAGATATGAGCGCCGAAATCAAGCTTTTCGCCACAAGCCGTGCAGTTCTTCCAATGTCCTGTTTCGTCCTTGGAATACAGCTCCTCGGGAGTGTGAGCGCAGTCAAGCTGATATACCGCTAAGGTTCCCGAAACCTCGCAGGCTGCAAGAAGAAGAGCTTTACCGCTCTTGCTGTCTGATGCTGCCACAAAGCAAAGCCCCTCGGGTGAAACGTCGCCCTTGATTGCGTCATCAAATTCACGGGAGTTTATGTAATTCACAAGCTTTGCATTTGCGGGTTCTGAAATGTCATAAACCATAATGCCGCCGATACGCTCTAATGCAATAAAAGCAAGAGTTTTTTCACCGAAAATTCCCGTAACCACGCTCTCAGGCTCGGGACCTTTCTTGCCGGAGCGGTTGTCAATGCTTATCTTGTCGTTTGATGCGTTGAAATAATCGGGGAGCTTGTTTGCAGTTACTGCTTCAAAGTCGCTGCCGCTGTCATACACAAGGGTAAGACCGTTTGCGGTTGCCTCGTAGATTGAGAAGGAACGTCCGCCGAAAACGTAAGCCTTGCTTTCGTCAAGACCGTCCCACATAGTCGAGTTGAACCAAACAACCTTCTTATCCAGCGTAACATTACCCGTAGGCGAGGTTTTATTCTCGTATTCGTTATCCATTCCCGCCCAGTCTGCACGGCTGTCGCCCTCGTTTGCGGTAAGCAGATAGGTCTTGCCGCCGATATTTGCAACGGATATTCCGTCCGGCATTCTGATGCCCAGAACGTTCTCATAATTATTCAGTTCAATCTTATCGTTCTTTTGCAGGTCAACCTTAGTCGCCCCGTAATCGCAGAAGCCCAGGGGATAAACGCCTGTAAATGTCCCCGCAGCAATATCAAGAACCGCTACTGCGTTTGCTTCCTGCAAGGAAACAAAGGCGGTATTTCCCGAAACTGCAATATATTCCGGCTCAAAATCCTCCGAGGGATTTTTGCCCTTCTGAACAAGCACTCCTGCGGCTGTAAGGTCGCTGCGCTTTTCGTCGAAGCTATCTAAATATACGGAATTTGCGCTAAGAGAATTGTCCCCGCCGATAGTTACGATTGTTACCGAGCCTTTGGGGTCGGCAGCGTTTGCACCATCTCTCGGCTCGCCCTCGTCTGCTGTAAGGATTGTGTTGTTATTTGCAAATGTAACCATATCGGGCTGTACGCCTACGATAACAGTTGAGAGGAGCGTAAGAGAGCCGTCACTTCCACAGGAGAAAAGTGCCACCGCACCCTTATCGGCGTAGTTTTCCGCCTGAATTGCAACAGCAATTCTGCTTCCGTCCGGGGATACTGCAACAGATGTCATATCTCCGTAAGCAAAGCCGCTTATAAGCTTCTTTACGTCATATTCTGTACCCGCAAGCTCCGCCGCCTTTTCGCCCTCGGAACTTACGTTTATGTCAATGGCGATAAGCTTTCCCTTAACGCCGCTTACTGCGTAGGCATAGCCGTT
>JBJERK010000152.1:0-3406 GCA_051882255.1 Ruminiclostridium sp. | reverse complement strand
GATTTAAGAGAGATTGAGCCAAGGGGGCTGCCCGCCCCCTTGACCCCCGGCAAGCACAACGGCGCTTGACCCGTTTGAAGCTTGATTAATGCTGAGTTTTTGCGGGGGAGAATTGGTGCACATTCGCAATTATAGTGCAGATTTATTTATTTCACATCTGAGCGTAGATGGCTGTTATGTTGTGGTGGAGATTGCAGAATGAAAAAATAACGAGTTTTATCTTATGTCCGCCGTTGTTTGCCGACCCGCCCGCTTTGCGCGAAGCGGCTGAAAGTTTTTCGCCAAGCCTTTTTTCAAAAAGGCGTCCTTCTCTTTTCTCTCGTTCTCCCATAAAAACACAAATATTTTCTCTTTGTTCTCTTTCCCTCTCTTAAACTCTCTTTTCTCTCTCAACAGCAAAATCTCAGGCTGCCGAGAAATCGTCAGATGCTAGGAAACCCCATAACGGCTAGGCTTTGTGCCTGCCGTTATGGGGTTGACGACGCAGATGGCGATTTATCGACAGCCTGATGCGCCTGCCGCAAGGGGCAGGCGCAGGGTTAGCTTAGCTGTCAATGAATTTGACGGGGTCGGTATATGAGCCGTTCTGGGTTACGGCGAAATGGAGGTGGGAGGGGAGCTTGCATTCTATATCGGCGGTGTTGCCTACCTGACCGATAATTTCGCCCATAGCAACCTGCTGACCTGCTTTAACGCAGACGTTTTCGTCAAGTCCGCAGTAGTGACCGATAACCTCGTCGCCGTGGTCGATAACTACGCAGATACCCCATAGCGGGTCGTTGTTGACTTCCTTTACCGTACCCTTCATCATAGAAGCAACCGCTGTTCCCACTTCTGCGGCATAGTCTGTGCCGTCGTGGGTCTTCCATACGCCCAGAGTTTCGCTTTTAACAAGCTCGCCGCCGCTGTAAGGATTGATAACCTCGGCGCCTGCTACGGGGCAGGTTTTCGGATTGCTGAAAACAATTCCCGCTTCGTCGGCGCTTTCTGTGGTCTGCTCCGTTTCCTTGGGCACGTCAAGCTTGTCTGCGCTTACGTCCCTTGTGTCCTCACCGTAGAGAAAAACATTGTCGTCGGCTATTTCTGCCTCTTCGCCGCCCAGCTTGCTTATTGCACCGGAATAAGCCGCATAAGCGGATATTCCTACGGCGCAGATACTTAGCACAAGAGCCGCCGCAAAGCCCTTGCCGCCTGTTCCGTTAGTAAATTTTACCTTTTTCATATTTCAGTTCCTTTCTTTGGCAGGAGCCGTTGTTGCTCCTACTGCCTTACACCCGTAGTTTTGCCTGTTTTTGGCTGAATATACGGATAAAAACGGAAATTTCCCCGTCAGGCTGTCGATAACCCGCCATCTGCGTCGTCACCCCCATAACGGCAGGCACAAAGCCTAGCCGTTACGGGGGTTCCTAGCATCTGACGGCTTCTAGGCAGCCTGAAATATAACTTTGTCGACAAGCAGACGGAATTTCCCGGAAATCGGACTGCACAAAATTAATATAAAATATTGCAATTTCTCTTAACCCGTGCTATAATGAATATAATGTTATATATAAGTGTGCAGGCATATTGCCGGAAAGGGATAGATTATGGACACAATGGCTCTTTACAACACATGGCTTGAAAAGGCAACCGCAGACCCGGATTTAAAGCAGGAGCTTCTCTCCGTTTCGGGAAAGAAGGAGGAAATCTCCGACCGCTTCTACCGTGAGCTTGAATTTGGTACAGGCGGACTTCGCGGCGTTATAGGCGCAGGCACAAACCGCATGAACTACTACACCGTCTGCAAGGCTACTCAGGGACTTGCCGCTTATTTAAAGGCAGTTAAGCCCGAGGGCGCAAGCGTAGCGGTTTCCTACGACAGCAGAATTAAATCCGATTATTTTGCAAAGTCCGTTGCAGAGGTTCTTTCTGCAAACGGAATAAAGGTATATATCTATACCGAGCTTATGCCTACTCCTATGCTTTCATGGGCGGTAAGATACCACAAGTGCGACGCAGGCGTTATGGTAACCGCTTCCCACAACCCTGCAAAATACAACGGCTACAAGGTTTACGGCCCCGACGGCTGCCAGCTTACCATAGACGCGGCAGACGCAGTTCTTGCCGAAATAAATAAAATCGACGTTTTTGCAGGCATTGCCTCCCAGCCCTTTGAAAATGGTCTTGAAAGCGGAATGATTAACTATATCGGACAGGAAGCAATCGACGCTTACATAGCTGAAGTAAAGAAGCAGTCCATTCACTCCGACCTTTGCGCTAAATCCGGACTTAAGGTTGTATATACTCCCCTTAACGGAACAGGAAACAAGCCTGTACGCCGTATCTTAAAGGAAATCGGAATTGAAAATGTAGTAGTAGTTCCCGAACAGGAGAACCCGGACGGAACCTTTGCTACCTGCCCCTTCCCGAACCCCGAAATAAGAGAAGCCCTCAACAAGGGACTTGAGCTTTGCAAGAAGGAAAAGCCCGACCTGCTGCTTGCTACCGACCCGGACTGCGACAGAGTAGGTATTGCAGTTCCCGACGGCGACGATTACGCACTCTTTACCGGCAACGAGGTTGGCGCACTTTTACTTGAATACATTGCAAGCGAGCGCAAGGCTATGGGTACAATGCCCGAAAGACCTATTGCAGTAAAGACTATTGTTACTACCGATATTACCCGCAAAATTGCAGAAAAGTACGGAATCGAGCTTATCGAGGTACTTACAGGCTTCAAGTTCATCGGCGAGCAGATTGGCTTCTTAGAGGCCAAGGGCGAGCAGGACCGCTACATTTTCGGCTTCGAGGAAAGCTACGGCTATCTTGCAGGCGGCTATGTCCGTGACAAGGACGCAGTTGTAGCTTCAATGCTTATCTGCGAAATGGCTGCCTTCTACCGCTCCAAGGGTATTACCCTTATCGAGGCAAGAAAGAAGATGTACGAGGAGTACGGCTCCTACTGCAACAAGCTGGATAACTTTGCTTTTGAGGGCGAAAGCGGTATGGCGAAGATGCAGGAGATTATGACCAATATGCGTACCAACTACCCCAAGGAAATTGCAGGCGCAAAGGTTATCGCTCTTGCAGATTACGAAGCTTCAAAGAAGTACGACCTTGTAACAGGCGCTGAGACAGCAATCGACCTGCCCAAGTCAAACGTAATCACTCTCTACATAGAAGGCGGCGCAAGCCTTGTTATCCGTCCCTCAGGCACAGAGCCGAAAATCAAGATTTACTACACAACTGTAGGCAAGACCAACGAGGAAGCCGCTGCTATTCAGGCAAAATACGCCGAGGCTTTCACCAAGCTCATCAACGGCTAATCCAATCTGCGCTTAACCTTTAAGGCTAAGCGCAGATTTTTTTGAGAGAGGTTTAGAGAGAAGAGATTTTAAGAGAGAAAAGAGAAAAATGTGTGTTTTTT
>JBJERK010000151.1:0-3407 GCA_051882255.1 Ruminiclostridium sp. | reverse complement strand
GAAGAACAGCGTGGGGAACTTTTCACGAAGCTGTGCAATCTGCTCCGGGTAGGTTGCACCTGCAACAATACCAACTCCGCAATAGCCGTACTTTCCGGGAAGCTCCTTGCCCCATTCCTCGCACATAGAAGCCATTCGCTCGAATACGGGAACTCCGTCGATAAGCTTGTCCTGAAGCTCGCCGGATGAGGGGTTGGAGGTCTTTGCAAGGACGAAAATGCCCTTATCATAATCGTTACATACCTTTAAAAGAGGCTTTATGCCGTCTGTACCGAGATAGCCGTTTACCGTAAGAGCGTCGCCTAAGAAGGGGCAGAACTCATTATCTCCCACCTTTACCTTGCCGAGATGAGCAACTGCATAGGCTTCCATTGTTGTACCTATGTCGTTTCTCTTGCCGTCTGTAATAACGTACATTCCCTTACGGCGGGCGTATTCCTGGGTCTTGTACAGAGTCTTAACGCCTGCGGGACCGTACATTTCATAGTAAGCCGCCTGAGGCTTTACCGCAGGAACTATACCGCAGAGAGCGTCGATAAGACCCTTGTTGTATTCGAGAATTGCCTTTGCAGCACCCTTTAAGGTCTCGCCGTATTTTTCAAATGACTTCTGCTTGATGTATTCGGGTACATAGTCAAGCTTCGGGTCAAGACCCGCTACCGTAGGGTTCTGGGTTCTGGCTATTGCAGTCAGTAATGCGTCCATGGACATGATAAATTCCTCCTATGCTTTTATTCTTTAATCTTTATATACTACTTTTCCGTTTACAATTGTATATTTTACCTTTCCCTTAAGGGTCATACCCTTGAAGCAGGTATTTTTCGATTTTGAGTGAAGCTTTCCGGGGTCAACCGTCCATTCCTCGTTCAGATCTACAACCGCAATATCCGCTACTGCACCTTTAACAAGATTTCCGCCCTCAATTCCAAGGATAATTCTCGGAGTTACGCACATCATTTTTACAATCTGCATAAGGCTTAACCTGCCCGTGTGGTAAAGGGCGGTAAGTGTTGCGGCAAGGGAGGTTTCAAGACCTACTACGCCATTCGGCGCCTTTTCAAAATCCGCCTTTTCCTCCGCCGTGTGGGGAGCATGGTCGGTTACAATGCAGTCTATTGTTCCGTCAACCACCGCCTCCGCAATAGCCTCAACGTCCTGTGCCGTTCGCAGCGGCGGGTTCATACGGTAGTCAGCGTCTTTTGAACGGAGCTTTTCCTCGGTAAGGGTGAAGTAGTGGGGGGCAGTTTCCGCTGTTACCATAACGCCGTATCTTACAGCGTTTCTCAGCAGCATTACAACTTCTTTCGTGGAAACGTGGGCGATATGAATCGGCACCTCAAGGTCGTTTGCAAGCTGAATTTCCCTTGCGGTAACAACATTCTCGCTGGAGCGGCTCATGCCCTTTACGCCCAGCTCCCTTGAAACCTCGCCCATATTCATAATGCCGCCGTTTATTATATCAAGATCCTCGCAGTGTGAAATAACCTTAAGTCCTGCATAGTGCGCCTTTATCATAGCTTCGCCCATAATTCTTGCGTTCTTTACCGGCCGTCCGTCATCGGAAACCGCAACTGCACCTGCCGCCTTAAGAGCGTCAAAATCGCATAGCTCAGTGCCCGAAAGCCCTTTTGTAATACAGCCTACGGGATATACCTTTATTTTTGACTGTCGTCCCTTTTCCGCAATATATCTGATAGTTTCGGGATTGTCGCAGACGGGAGTTGTGTTTGGCATGCAGGCGACCGCAGTTACACCGCCTGCCGCCGCAGCTTCTGCGCCTGTGAAAATGTCCTCTTTATGGGTCTGACCGGGGTCGCGAAAATGAACGTGCATATCGCAGAGTCCCGGAATTACAGCAAGTCCTGTGCAGTCGATTATTTCGTCTGCTTCGGCTTCGATATGCTCTGCAACCTGGGAAATAACGTTGTCCGTAATAAGAATATCGTAATTTCCCTGTGTTTTGCTTACGCTGTCTGTAATAAATCCGTTTTTCAGCAATAATTTCATATCCGCAAACTGCTCCAATCCTATACTCTTTAAACGACTTAACGTGACATAAATCTCATTAAAACCTTATTCATTTTATTATACTATATCTGCAAAGCTTTTTCAATATTTTTTTAAAAATTTTCTCACTGTTATTGAAAATATACAAAAAGTATATTTATAAGCGGGTGCAAATGTTAAAAATCAATAAACCTATAAAAAAACGGGTGAAAACAATTCACCCGTAAAAACTATTTCGCCAATTCGTAAGCCCGCTTTGTGCAAGCGTCACAAGCGGCGTAAACATCTTCTGTAAGCTTTCCCTCGTAAAGCTTTTCAAGTCCGGCAATAGTTGTACCTCCGGGAGAGGAAACCTGCTTTATGAGCTGGTCAACCGTCATTCCCGAATCGGTAAGCATTTTTGAGGAACCGATAAGAGTAGCGGAAAAGAGCCGCAGCGCCGTATCAGCGGCAATTCCGTTTTTCTCTGCATAGTCGATAAAGCCCTTGGCAAAAAGGTAAATAAAGGCAGGCGAGCTGCCGTTTATGCAGATAATTTCCTTCATTTTGTCAATCGGGATAACCTCAACTGCTCCGCAACTTCCTATAACCGACTTTGCAAATTCAAACTCCTCTGCTGTTGTCTTTTCGTCACAGGACATTGCGCTTGCGCCAAAGCCTAACATCATGGGAGTGTTTGGCATTACAAGAACGACCTTTGCGTCAGAAATAGTGTGGCTTCTTATGAAAGCTTCTGAAATACCTGCACATATTGAAATAAATACGGTATCGGCAGTAACCGAGCCCTTTATGTCGTCAAGAACATCTCCGAGAACCTGTGGCTTTACTGCCAGAAGAACGTATTTGCAAAGGGAAACAAGCTCCTTTGCGCTGGTGCAGGGCTTTGCGGGAACGGAAGAAAGCTTTTCGCTGTCCTTGTCAAAAGCGAAAACCTCCGTATCGGTAAGCTTGCCGGATATTCCTTTTATAATCGCAGAGCCCATATTTCCTGCTCCGAGAACGCCTAATCTGTTCATAAGAATTGCCTTTCGTGAAAATTAATTTGCAGTTTCCTTTGCTGCTTCCGGCTTCACCGAGCCGATTTTGAAAACGCTTTTGTAAGCCGCAAGTATCGGGAACAGTACTATTATAAGCAAAGCGCAGTCCACCGGGCACTGGATAAGGTTTTTAAGCAGCCTTGCAGGGTACCTTACAAGGGCAGTTTCAATGGTCTGGTAGCCGAAGATTACGTTTGCTATTGGAGTCATAATCAGATTGCAGACAATAACAACCGAAACCTTTGCAAGTATTATCCTGCCCACCTTTTTCAGGAACAGAAGAGCCTTGCCGATTTTCGATTTTCCCTCAGCCTTGAAAATATCCTTGTCAAAACGTACATATACGAGATTATACAGGAACAT
>JBJERK010000150.1:0-3410 GCA_051882255.1 Ruminiclostridium sp. | reverse complement strand
GCGTCGAAAATACTTAGCTGGTAACGGCTCGGGAAGATAGATAGTCGCCGACACACGCATTTCTCGAAAGAGAAATGCTATGCACCTTTAGCTCAGTTGGTAGAGCAACTGACTCTTAATCAGTGGGTCCTGGGTTCGAGTCCCTGAAGGTGTACCAATAATAAAAAGAATAGGCCCACAGCCTATTCTTTTTATCTATACGGCCTGTTGGTCAAGCGGTTAAGACTCCGGCCTCTCACGCCGGCGACGGGGGTTCGATTCCCCCACGAGTCACCACAAGCGCCAATAGCTCAGTTGGTCAGAGCTACCGGCTCATAACCGGTTGGTCCGGGGTTCGAGTCCCTGTTGGCGCACCAGTTACAGGGGTGTGGTTCAATGGTAGAATAGGGGTCTCCAAAACCTTTGACGTGGGTTCGATTCCTACCACCCCTGCCAACTCTTAGCTGCAATCGTTGATTGCGGCTTTTTATTTTGTGTTTTTAACTCTTGCTGTAGAAGTATGGGATTTAAGCTCCTTATCTTCTCCTTTCTGGCACAGAAAAGCACCCTGCTTTATACAAGGTGCAAGACTATTTCATGTTTAGAACACATCTGGTTCAGGCGGTATCTTTATATATTCTTCGTATGCTTTTTTGACTTCTTCGGGCGCACTTTCTGATATAGACATCTTACCGTTTTTTATGCACAAATACGGTTCAACAACTTTAAAGAGTTCATACTCTCTTCCCGTCATAATTGTCCTCAAAATAATCACTCTTTCATTATATTAAAACTCGATATTCAGTATATGCTTCATAGTATTTCTCAATTAAGGGAGACATCATATTTGTGGCATATTCACTAATATCATAAATATTATAATCCTTTTGCCTAATTTGTCAAGCTTTTTCTTAAATAAGCCGCCTGCACACCTTTTCGATTCCTTTCATATATTAATCCCCCATTAACACTCTGACAATCGGCTAAAATACGAAGAATCCCCCGTTGAAACAAGTTCAACGGGGGGTTATCTTTATATTATCAGACTTTATTCCTCTACAATCTTCTTTATATCCTGCGGCCGCTGGCGCACCTTGATATGCACCTCTCTGAGCTGCTGCTCAGTAACCTCCGTAGGAGCGCCGAGAAGTAAATCCTGGGCGTTGGAGTTAAGCGGGAAGGCGATAACCTCTCTTATGCTCTCCTCGTCAAGAAGCAGCATAATCATACGGTCGATACCGAACGCCATACCTGCATGTGGCGGAGCGCCGAACTTGAATGCGCTGTAAAGTGCGCCGAACTTAGCGGCAACGTCCTCCTCTGTATATCCTGCAATATCAAAAGCCTTAACCATAACCTCAATATCGTGGTTGCGGACAGCTCCCGAAGCAAGCTCAACGCCGTTGCAAACAACGTCGTACTGGTAAGCAAGAACATCGCAGGGATTCTTTGTGTTAAGGGCTTCAAGCTCGCCCTGGGGCATCGAGAAGGGGTTGTGAGTAAAGATAGGCTTGCCTGTTTCCTCGTCCTCCTCGTACATCGGGAAGTCAACAATCCAGCAAATCTCAAAGCGGCTCTCGTCGATAAGTCCCATGCGGTTTGCAACTTCGGTTCTTATCTGTCCCGCAAACTTTTCTGCGTTCTTCTTGGTGTCTGCAATAAAGTAAAGAACGTCTCCCGCTTCAAGTGCAGCACGGCTTATAAGCTCCTCTCTGTCGCCCTCACGCAGGAACTTGTCGATAGGTCCGTTAAAGCTCATATCAGGCTCAACCTTGAAGTAGCCCAGACCCTTCATGCCGATAGAAAGGGCAAATTCCTCCATGCTCTTGAAGAAGGTCTTGGACTTTTCCGCCATTTTGGGCACTCTGATTGCTCTTACCGTCTTGTTGCTGAAGGGCTTGAAGGCGCTGTCAACAAACAGGTCGGAAACGTCGATTATAAACAGGGGATTTCTTAAGTCGGGCTTGTCGGAGCCGTACTTAAGCATAGCCTCCTCAAAGGTAATTCTCGGGAAGGGTGCGTGTGTGTACTGCTTCTTGCCGAATTTCTGGAGGATTGCAGGGAAAATTTCTTCGGCAGCGGCAAAAACGTCCTCCTGTGTTGCAAAGCTCATTTCCATATCCAGCTGGTAGAACTCGCCGGGGGTTCTGTCCGCCCTTGCGTCCTCGTCTCTGAAGCAGGGAGCAAGCTGGAAGTACTTGTCGAAACCGGAAACCATATACAGCTGCTTGAAAATCTGGGGAGCCTGGGGGAGAGCGTAGAACTTTCCGTGATGCTTTCTGCTGGGGATAAGGTAATCTCTTGCGCCTTCGGGAGAGGAGGTGGAGAGAATAGGAGTCTGAAGCTCCAAGAAGCCCATTTCCGTCATCTTTTCACGCATAAAGGTCATAACCTTTGAGCGGAAAACAATATTGTCGTGAACTCTCTTGTTTCTCATATCAAGGAAGCGGTAGCGCAGTCTTACGTCCTCGCCGCTTTCGGTTGAGGAGGGAACCTCAAAGGGCAGCTGGGAGGTAACCTTGCCTAAAATATCAACGCTTTCTGCTGAAAGCTCAACTGTACCCGTTGAAATTTTCGGGTTGTAGGTGCTTTCGTCTCTCTTGATGATTTTTCCGCTTATAGAAACAGCACATTCCTTGTTGATACCTTCAAGAAGCTGCTCGTTGTTCTGGAAGGTAACCTGTAAAACGCCGTAATGGTCCCTTAAGTCGATAAATTTAATTCCTCCGTGGTCCCGGATATTCTCTACCCAGCCCGAAACTCTCACGGTTTTTCCGATGTCCTGCTCGGAAATCATTTCTGTGTTGTGGTCACGGTATTTGTTTACTGAAAACATTGTCGTATGCCTTTCCTTCTGTTTATTAGCCTTTTAGCCTTTAAGCTTTCTTTCAAGCATTTCCTTTATAGCTGCGGGGGTTGCCTGCCCCTTAAGAGCCTTGTTTGCCTGCCCCATAAAGAAGCCGAATACCTTCTGTTCGCCGTTACGGTACTGTTCAACGGGCTTCGGGTTGTCTGCAATAAGCTTGTCAATAACCGCCTCGATAGCGCCGCTGTCCTCCTTAATCCAGAGGTCGTTCTCCTCGCAAATCTCGTCGGGAGTCTTGCCGCTTTCAATCATTTCCACGAAAACGGTCTTGTAGTGGCTCTTGTTTATCTTTGAGGTATCGCCAAGCTCTATAAGCCGCGCAAGGTCTTTCGGCGTAAATTTAAGGCTGTCCATAGACATTTCCCCTAAATTTATGCGGCGCATAAATTCGCCTAAAATAAAGTTGGAAATGGTCTTAGGACTGCTATATTCCTTTATTGCAGCCTCAAAGAAATCGCAGATTTCCTTGTCGTTTATAATATTGTCTGCGTCAACGGGGCTTATGCCGTAGCTTTCGGTGTAGCGAGCCTTTCTTTCCTCGGGCATTTCGGGCAGGCTGTCCTTA
>JBJERK010000149.1:0-3414 GCA_051882255.1 Ruminiclostridium sp. | reverse complement strand
ACAAGGAGGAAATGATTATGATGTGTGTAAATTGCGGTGCAAAAGCCGAAAAAGGGTTTACTACAAGCGTGACCGATTTAGGCAGCTGCCTTGTAATCGTAAGAAATGTTCCATGTTATAAATGTACGGAGTGCAGCGAAATCATCTACACAGGCGATGTGCTGAAAAAGCTGGAAGAAATAATTTCACACGCAAGAAAACTTATGCAGGAAATCTCAATCATTGATTACTCAAAGGTAGCGTAAGCAATAGAAAATAGCTTTTGCGTTTATAGAAAACTTGAGCGCCGCAGCTAAAGCTGCGGCGCTTATCTCTTATTCCTGCCCTATTCTCTTAAGAAAATCACTTCCGTATTTATGCAGCAGCGCTTCAAGCTCATCATCGCTTATAACCGTAACTCTGCCGGAAGCGTACTCTGCGTCAACCCATTCCTTTATCTTCTCAACGCAGGGGTCCTTCTTGCTTATCCTGTCCTCGCCCTTAAGACGGTAGTAGTTGTTTATCCAGCAGGCAATACCCGCAAGTCCCGAAACATTGCTTACTGCAACCAAAGGAGGACGGTCGAGAATAGCTTCGGTATCGAAAATATTGTAAATCTCCGGGTCCTTAAGCAGACCGTCGGCGTGTATTCCCGCACGGGTAAGGTTGAAGTTCTTGCCCACAAAGGGAGTCATAGGCGGCAGGTCGTAGTCCGTTTCCTTTACTATGTAGTCGGAAAGCTCGGTAATAACTCTTGGGTCCATTCCGCCGAAATCGCCCTTAAGCTGTGCATACTCGAACACCATAGCCTCAAGCGGCACGTTTCCTGTTCTCTCTCCTATTCCGAGCAGCGAGCAGTTTACAGCCTGTGCGCCGTAAAGCCACGCTGTAGAGGCGTTTACAACGCCCTTGTAGAAGTCGTTGTGGCCGTGCCATTCCAGCATTTCCGAGGGAACGCCTGAGTAGTGCTGTAAGCCGTAAATGATACCCGAAACGCTTCGGGGGAGAGCTACTCCTGCGTAGGGAACGCCGTAGCCCATTGTATCGCAGGCACGGATTTTTATCGGAATACCGCTTTCCTTTGAAAGCTTCATAAGCGCGCTTGCAAAGGGAACTACAAAGCCGTAGAAGTCTGCTCTTGTGATGTCCTCAAAGTGGCAGCGGGGACGAAGTCCTGCCTCAATAGCGTCGGAAACAACTCCGAGATACTTGTCCAGCGCCTGCTTTCGGGTCAGACCCATTTTGTTGAAAATATGATAGTCGGAGCAGCTTACAAGAATACCTGTTTCCTTTATGCCGATGTCACGGACAAGGGCGAAATCGGACTTTGTGGCTCTAATCCATGTGGTTATTTCGGGGAACTTGTAGCCCAGCTCCATGCATTTTTCAAGGGCTTTTCTGTCCTTTTCGGAGTACACGAAAAATTCCGTCTGACGGATAATTCCCTTTTCGCCGCCGAGTCTGTGCAGCATTTTATAAATCTCAATCATCTGCTTCGTTGTATAGGGGGCACGGGACTGCTGACCGTCACGGAAGGTTGTATCGGTGATATATATTTCCTCCGGCATATTCATAGGCACTCTGCGGTAGTTGTAGGCGATTTTCGGCACCTCTGTATAGGGGAACATCTCCCTGAAAAGTTCGGGGCTTTCAACGTCGTGAAGCTCGTACTGATAGGGGTCCTGCTCCAGCAGATTGCTCTTTTTGCTTAGCGCTATGTCTGTCATTTCGGTATTCCTTTCGGGTTTAATTTTATGCTTTAATTCAATTATAAGCGCCCCGGAAGGTTTTGTCAACGCTAATCGGACAAAATCAACATTTGAAACTAAAAGAAATATTTTTGCAGGATTTATCTGTTAAAATTGCATAAATAAAAGAACAGATAGGATTATTTCGTTTTGAATCTTTTATTTTTGCAGTATGAGAATATTCGATATTGCGGATTTATAGCCGCAGGTTTTCTGCAAGGGAAGCAAAGATATTCAGAATAAAATCGGGAGTATCGGGCAGTAGGGTAAGCGCCATACTGCGGAATTCCTCCGCTTTTACTGCTGCGTTTATGCAAAGCTCTCCTGCTGTCTTCTCCCCGATTGCAATCTGACCTGCGGCGGCTCCTCCTGCGGCTATAAGGGCGGCGTTGGCGCTTCCGCCTATTGCGTAGGCTCCGAAGGAAAGCCCGCCTACTGCGAACCAGCCTGCGCTGACGCCGCCGAAGGCGATAATACCGGCTGCAATTCCGCCGAAAGCCGCCAGTCCCGCAGCAACTGCACCAAAAGAAAGAACGCCAAGGGTAAATAACCCATGAGCCAGTATTCCAAGGGATAAAAGCCCCAGCGAAACCACTCCCAGAGCCGCAAGCCCCACAGCCACAATGCCCTTAGCGCAGTTTCCTATTGCAACAACGCCCTTTGCCTTGTATGCGCCGAAGCCTATATTTATATGTATAAGCGGCAGCCCCCGCCAGCTTTTATTGCTTTTGTATTCCCAGTGAATTGAGGTGAGGGAACGGGGCTTTTCTTTTTGGGGCAGAACTTCTTCCTCCGCCTTCGGGCTTTCTCCTCTGATAAGCTCGTCTGCGGTAATTCCGAAAATATCGCAAATCGCCGCAAGCTTTTCCATTTCCGGAGTTGTTGAGCCAAGCTCCCATTTTGACACCGTCTGCCTTGTAACCCCAAGCATTTCTCCAAGCTGCTCCTGTGACAGCCCCTTGCTTCTTCTCAGCTCCATAAGCTTTTCGTTAAAATTCATAACAGTATTCCTTTCGGTATTGTATTCGTTTCAGCGCTGAACCTGCAACTATATTACCATACAGCGGCGAAAAAGTCTACCAATAAGCCTTTGAAATTTGTCAACCAAAGTTAACATCGGCTTAAAACAGGGCATTTTTACGGTATTTATTGCCTTTTCAGGAAATATATGCTACAATAGAACCGGAAAACCGTAACCGAAAGGAGCCGCCTATGAAACCGATGAAATCCTCTGTAAAAGTAGTCCTGTCCGGGGTATCCGGATTTGTTTACCCGATAATCCTGCTGTTTTTAACGGGGCTTTTTGAATTTTTAGTGCAGTCCGATAGCTTTTCGTGGTATTTTGAAATTCTGTTGGGTACGGCTGTGCCGATACTGTTCTTAATCCTCGAAAACCGCTTTATAAGCCGACAGCTTGCCCTTGCCTGCAACACCGCATATTTTATAGCAGCTGCGGTGGTGTGCGTTTTTGTGCTGCTTAATCTTACAAGCTTTTATGTGGAAAACTATTACCACGCCTTAAATCCATGGGACAACGTTTGGTTCAGCGGGCTTCAATGGGTTTTATATCTTATCACCCTTTACATACTGGAGGGTCTGCACCTTATTGTAAGGCTTGTTATTGCCTTTGCAAGAAGAATGGCAAAGGAGCATGAGGCGCTGAGAGGGGAGAAGGAGGAGCAGGAGC
>JBJERK010000148.1:8970-14430 GCA_051882255.1 Ruminiclostridium sp. | reverse complement strand
TGCGCCCGCTTTGCGCGAAGCGGCTGAAAGTTTTCCGCCAGCCCTTTTACAAAAGGGCTGAAAATCTTTTTCTTTTTTATCTCTTTATCCTCTTACATCTCTGCAAATCTCACTTATTCGCTGTAACCACGCCTTTTTTGGCGTCTACGATGACGGTGGTGCCGCTTTTGAGGATTTTGGTGGCGTTCCCGGCGCCTACAATTACGGGAATATCGAGGGTAAGACCTACTACGGCGGCGTGGCTGTCCATGCCGTCCTTTTCTACGATAATGCCGCTTGCTGAGCGCAGGAGCTGCATAATCTCGTTGCAGGTTTCCTCTATAACGAGAATATCACCGCTTACGAAATGTGCTCTTGCGTCCTCGGGGGACTTGGCTACGCAAATCGGGGCAATAACGGTCTTTTCGGTAACTCCCGTGCCTTTTACAAGAACATCGCCTACAACGTGTACCTTCATAAGATTGGTTGTGCCCGAAACGCCTAAGGGTACGCCTGCTGTAATTACAACAAGGTCGCCTGTTTCAAGGAGTCCTTTCTTCTGGGCGCAGTCAACTGCGTGGGCGAAAAGCTCGTCTGTACTGAGCTTTTCTTCTGCCATAAGAGGAACAACTCCCCAGCTTAAGTTAAGCTGCCGCCATGTTCTTTCGCTGGTGGTGCAGCTTAAAATCGGACGGTTGGGTCGGAACTTAGAGAGAAACTTTGCGGTGCTTCCCGTTTTTGTAACAGTAAGAATTGCTTTCGCCTTTAAATCAAGGGCTGTTGTTACCGTTGCGTGGGAAATCGCATTCGTTACGTTTTCGCTCATAACCTCATGGCGGTCACGGAAGCGCTTTGCATAGTTTATATTGTTCTCGGTTGTTTCAGCAATTTTCGCCATTGTGCGTACTGCCTCAACAGGATAAAGACCCGCCGCAGTTTCCCCCGAAAGCATAATTGCGCTTGTGCCGTCGTATATTGCATTTGCAACGTCTGTGGTCTCCGCTCTTGTGGGGCGGGGGTTCTTTATCATTGAATCAAGCATCTGGGTTGCTGTTATAACCTGCTTGCCTGCACGATAGCCCTTTTCTATCAGCACCTTCTGAATACGGGGAATTTCCTCAAAGGGAATTTCTACGCCCATATCACCACGGGCTACCATTATTCCGTCGGAAACACGGAGAATATCGTCAATATTGTCAACGCCCTCCTGATTTTCGATTTTCGCAATTATCTTTATATCCGAGCCGCCGTTGTCGTCAAGAAGCTTCCTTATCTCCATAATGTCATCGTCCGTTGCAACAAAGGAGGCTGCAATAAAATCAAAGCCCGTCTCAATCCCGAAAAGTATATCGCTCTTGTCCCGTTCGCTTAAATAGGGCATTGACAGCTTTACTCCGGGGAAGTTGCAGCTTTTGTTGTTGGACAGTATTCCGCCGTGGACTACCTTGCAGACTATATCACAGCCGCCCTCGGTTTCCGCAATATCCGAAACCTTGAACTCAATAAGCCCGTCGTCAGCAAGTATTCTTGTTCCTACCTCTATGTCGTTTGCAAGGTTCTTGTAGGTTATAGAAACCATTTCCTCGTTTCCCTCAACCTCACGGGTTGTAAGGATAAAATCTGCCCCCGTCTTAAGCTCCGCCTTGCCGCCTGCAAACTGCTTTACTCTTACCTCCGGTCCCTTTGTGTCAAGCAGCGAAGCTACGGGAAGCCCCAGCTCCTCCCTTATTCTCTTTACCTGCTCGAAAACCTTCCTGTGGCTTTCGTGGTCGCCGTGGGAAAAGTTCTGCCTTGCTACGTTCATTCCGCTGAGCATAAGCTGCCGCAGAACGTTATCGTCGGCAGTTGAGGGACCCATTGTGCATACTATTTTTGTCTTTCTCATAAAAATTCCCCTTTCGCTTACATATCATTATTATATAATTTACGCCCCGCTTACAATTAATGCAAGGGGGCGGGAAATTACTTTTTGATTGTTACGGTTTCAACGTCGTCGTGAGCAGTTCTGTTTTCCGCAATAGAGGAACGAAGAACTCTTATTCTTGTTCTGTCGCTGCCTGTTTCAATTAAAACCGTGTCCTCCTTAAGGCTTAAAACACGGCCGATAATTCCGCCTGTTGTAACAACCTCGTCTGCAACCTGAAGATTATCAAGCATTTCCTTCATCTTCTTTGCTCTCTTCTTCTCCGGTCTTATAAGCAGGAAGTAGAAAACCACAATCATAAGAACAAGGGGAACAAAGGTTATAAGCAGCGAGGAAACACTTGCAGTTCCACTTGTAGCGGTATCCGCTGTTGCGGGAGTGAGTAATCTTAAAAAGTCCATTTTTGTAATTCCTTTCTTTTGTCCGTAACGTTTTCGGGGCAGTACTGCCTCAAAAACTGAAATCAAAGCTATTATATCATATTAATTCGCCAAATGCAAGAAAATAATAAGCTAAATTCTGACTTTTCACAAAAATTTTTGGTTTTTCAGGCGGATTATGGGAATTTTTTGATTATCTTATAATAAAATCCGTATAGCCCAGGCTTTTAAGTGTCTCTGCGGCGGTTTTCGCCTCCGCCTCGCTTAAACTTCCTCCCTCAATAACAGGAATAAGTGGAATATCCCCTGTTTTCGCCGAAGCAAGGGAAATAACGCTTTCCGCAAGGTTCTTTATGTCCGCAGGATAGCCCTCGGAAGCGGGAAAATCCTCCCTGTCGATAACAAGAGCAATCGCTTTGTTCTTTATAAGCGAGGGGTCGTAAAGGGGCTCTGCTGTTCTGCCAAGCTCCTCAGCGATTATATCCGCCGCGCTCATTTCAAGCACCGTACCCTCCGCAAGGAAGCCCGACAGATACCTGTATCTGTCCTTTGAGAAGTACCTGCTCTCAATATACTCTGCGTCGTAGTACTCAAAATTCGGGAAAACAATGTTCCTGCACAGGATTTCGGTAATTCCCCCGTTTTTAAGCTCCTCAATCACCGAGTTGAAGTATTCGGCAGTCCTTTCGCTTTCGGGATTTGCCCAGCGTATGGGTGTTCCCTGCTTGTAGTCCAGCCAGGAAACGGTTTCGCCCTTACACTTATAGCTCATTTCGGGAAAAGCCTTACAGCCCTCGTTATCCGTAAGCACGGATATTTCCGCCACGGGCACAATTCCGCTGTCCTTAAATACGCCTGCAATTTCCGCAAGGGTCATTTCTCCCTTTATAAGCTCGTTTTCCTCTGCGCCCTTAATAGCGGTCTTGTAGTGGAAAAAGCCCTTGTCGTCCTTAAGCTGTATCATAACCGCATTGAAGCCCGCCGCCTTTGCCTTTGCAAGCTCCGCCGAAAGCGCCGCTCTGTTGGAGAGAGCGCCGCCGGGCGCGGCTGAAACGATAAGATTGGTATATTCAACCGGCTTTTCGGCTGTGGTTATTTCTGTAACCGTGGTTTCCGGTTTGGCGGCAGGAGTGCTTGTAACCGGGGCTTCTGATACCTGCGCGGAGGTTTCAGCCGGCGTTATTTCCGCTGCCGAGGTTTCCGGCGGCGTCCACTGCGGCGGCTGGGTGGAAGTCTGCCTGCCAAAAAAGTCAAGCAGGGGCTTACCAAGACAGTAACCGAGAAACGCAATAGCGCAGATAAGAATTATAAGCATAACCGTGCCGAAAATCTTCTGACCTTTGGTTTTCCTGCGGCGGTAAAGGTTGGTCTTTTTGCGTTTTATCTTTCTGCCGAAGTTCTTTCTTTTTTTCAACTGTATCTCCTTTTAATAACGCTTTTAAAAGCTTTTGCTGTGTCTGCCCGCCTTCGGGCAGACACAACCGTATCCTTATAGCGCAGCTGTTGAGTAGCCTGCAAATGCATAAAGAGCAAGGGAAAGTATTCCGACGTATACTATCATAATCGGAAAGCCCCGGAAGGACTCGGGAACAAGGGGCGAATTAAGCCGCTCGGAGGCTATATAAAGCAGGTATGCGGCGAAAAGGAAGCCTATTCCCGTTCCGAAGCCGTAGCCGATATAGGAAAAAATGCTGCTTCCCTGCTGTGTGCAGAGGAAAAGAGCGCCTATAACCGAGCAGTTGAAAACCGAAAGGTGGACGTACTTCTTAAGGGAACGGAAAAGCTTAGGCGCAAACCGCCAGATAATAACCAGCGTTATTACATATATTACCCCGATTGTCGTAATATACAGCAGGGGCATAAACAAATGGTAAAGCTCGCTTTTTCCGAGAAGAGTATCGTAAATCCAGATAATGGGCGAGGTTATGGTTGTGGTATAGGTTATCGCCGCAAAAAAGCCGATAAGGTGCTCCTTTTTTCTTGAAGCGTATAGAAGAACGTTTGCGCCCAGCGCCCTTTCAAGTATGGAGTTCTGTATGAAAATTGCCGCAAGCGCAGCGGAAACTATCTGTAAAAATACGGTCATTCTGTTGTCTCCTCCTTTGCGGGCAGTTTTTCTGCCTTTACAGGCAGTTCTTCTGCCTTTATGGGCAGTTCTTCTGCGGGGCTGTTTTCGTTTACATCTGCGGGATTTTCTTCTGCGCTTTCTGCGCTTTCAGCCGCTTCTTCCCCGCCCTCCGACTTCTTTTCGGGGGACAGCATTTCCTCTCCCTCAGCAACAATTGCCGCAAACTCGTCAAGTATATCCTTGTTGCTTAAAAACTCCAGGTCAAGCAGTGAGTTTTCCTGCTTTGCCTTTTTAGCGGCAGCCTTATAAATCTTGATTTTCTCGGTTTTATGCTTGCCGATAAGAAATTCGCCCATGTCCTCGGCGTATTCCGCAAGGGACTCCTCTCCGTCCTCGGGCTGCTCAAGAGCCTTTCTCTTGCTCCTGTTGTAAAGCCAGCGGAAAAGTCCTGCACCAACGCCTACAAAGAGAAAACCGCCGAAGGTTGTTTCAAGAGCGGGAACGGTAAAGGGCATATCCACTCCGTAGCCTGCAATTTTACTGTCAGCCAGCAGCTCCCTTATAATTCCCGTAGCAATACAAGCCCCGTCAAAGCCTAAAATAAACATAAGCACGTCCGCCGCCATATTTTTAAGGGGCTCGTGGTAGAATCTTGTTTCGGTTTTTGAGAGGATAAGGGAATTTGTTATTAGTACGGGCAGGTAGACTCCTGCGGAAGCAACGATGTCCTGCCCGAAAATAAACTCCGCAAGCAGCATAGCGGGGATATAGGCAACCGCAGCCGCAAGAGAGTATATGATAACACGAAGGGTATATACGATAGTTCTCGGAATACGGCGGCAGGCGAAAATTGCCGCAGCGGATACAAAGGAAAACACAAAGCATACCGCAAGGCTTTTCATAAGCGTTGAAGCGCAGGCGATAACAGGCGCAATCAGCATTCCGCTCATAAACACCATATTCTGTTTTATAAGTCCGTCCTTAAGATTTATCCTGTTTTCCATTAAAAAGGTCTTTTCCTTTCAATCTTAGCCTTGTTTGCCCTGCTTATTATTTTTTTGCAGTGACTTCTTCTCGGGCTGCTTTATCTTATGAAGCACGGAAGTCTT
>JBJERK010000148.1:7059-8870 GCA_051882255.1 Ruminiclostridium sp. | reverse complement strand
TCGGCATATCTTGTAATAATATTTGTTTTTTTGCGATTAATTTTCGTTACCTTGTTGTCTATAGGAGGCATATTATAGTTGGTAGGAGGTACAATAATTTCCATAGTATCGGAAAGTCTGCCCTTGAAGCCGCCTGTTTCTCCCGATTTTGCGTTTTCACGAAGCTTTTCGTATCTTCCCATATTCTTTTGCAGGTAAACCGCAGCCGCCTTTATCTTTCTTCCTGCGGCAGCGCATAATACGTCAAGTCTTAAGGAAAGTGCATTCGCTATAAGCAGTACGAAAACGAAGGAGCCTTCTACCTTTCCGAAATGGCGGAAAAGACAGCCTAAAATTCCTATAATAAGTCCGTAGGTAATTCTTCCCGCAAGGGTTTTGGGCATAGTCTGAGGGTCTGCCGCAAGGAAAACAAAGCCGAACAGCAAATATCCTCCGATAAGCTCAAGTGCAATAGTATCCCCGATATTCGAGTAAACGGGGAAAAGGGCGGTAAGAGCGCAGTATGAGCCAAGTCCCGCCGCTGTTACAGAAAAGGAAAGGGAACGCCGGCAGAGCAGGCATATACCGCATACTGCAATAACAAGAAAATGGGTAGTTCCCATAGGTCCGGGGAACTCGCCGAGGATAATGTTCTGTAAGGTAACTGCGGGAGCAGTTCCCAGCTTTAAAAGGTAGCTTTCAACTCCCGGCACAAGGGTTACGCCTATGTCCCCGAAAACTGCGGGCTGAGCCGAGGCGGGCGGGTACATCAGCATATCGCCGGGATAGCATATAATAAGGAAAGCGATAGCAACGCAAGTGGGGTTAAAGATATAGTTGTCCTTGCCGCCGAAGATATGCTTTACCGAGATAGCAAGAAGACCTGCACCCACCGCAATAGCGTAATTTACCGAGGAGGGCATCATCAGCGCAAGACAAAGACCTGTGGCTATTGTTGACAAATCCTTCGGGTTATAGGTTTTTCCCGACATCTTGCAGAAAAGCATATCCGAAAGCATACATACGGCGGTTATTATAACTGCGATAACCAGCGCTCTTAAGCCGCTTTTCCACACGCTCATTACAAGCAGTGCGGCAAGGCAGATAAGCTGGTCGCCGTATATGGATTTCTGCTTTCTGGGTTTTTTCCCGCCGCCGTAATAGGTTTTTACGTCGCCGTCGAATTTATCCAGCAATTCGTTTATTTGTTCTGACATTTAGTTACCATTCCTTAAATATATCTATGAAAAGAGGCTTTTTATGTTTTTCGACCCGCTCAGCAGAAACACCGTAAAAATTACCCTTACCGAAGCGGATATGCAGGCGTACTCCCTTAAAAGCGAATGTATATCCGGCAAAACCGCCGAAACAAAGCGTGTTCTTACCCGATTTCTGAAAAAGTTCCAGAAGGAAAGCTCATTTTTCTCCGGCTGTAACCCCGAAAGGCTTTTTCTTGAAGCTTTTCCTCAGGAAAGCGGTGGCTGCGTTCTTTACGTTTCAACTCTCGGAATCTCGGGCGCGCCCGCAAGGGAGGAGGACCTGACTGAAAAGCCCCTGAAAAACCGACCGATTATGTGTTCAACCCCGAGCTTCGATGATTTGGCGAAGCTTTGTCTTGGGATAGTGCGGCTTTTCGGCGGCTGCTCTACCTGCCTTTACAAGGAGGGAGAAATTTACCGTCTTATTGCAGTCCCGCCAAGGGGCAACTCTCTGCGCCTGTCCCAGTTTATGAGCGAATACGGGGAGGTAAGCGACAATCCCATTGAGATATGCTCCGCCGCAGAGCAGGGAGAGCTTATCTGTCCAAAGAAGGCGGCGGAAAGGCTTGCGCC
>JBJERK010000148.1:3801-6959 GCA_051882255.1 Ruminiclostridium sp. | reverse complement strand
CCGCAGAGCAGGGAGAGCTTATCTGTCCAAAGAAGGCGGCGGAAAGGCTTGCGCCCCTTGCGTAAGGCTGTCGATAAACCACCATCTGCGTCGTCACCCGCATAATGGCAGGCACAAAGCCTAGCCATTATGCGGCTTCCTAGCATCTGGCGGCTTCTCGACACCCTTCATGTATTTTACAAGCTGATTCTATTTTCTCAGCAGCTCTGCCGCCGCTGACATACTTTCTGCACGGAAAAGATAAGTTCCCGAAACAAGGATATTTGCCCCTGCTTCACGAACAAGCGCTGCGGTTTTATCGTTTATTCCCCCGTCAACCTGTATGTCCATATCGGGGGCAGCTGCACGCACAGCACGGATTTTATCAAGGGTTTCGGGTATAAAGCCCTGTCCGCCGTACCCCGGCTCAACCGTCATCACCAGCACCATATCAAGCTCATCAAGATAGGGCATAACCACGGAAATATCCGTCCCCGGCTTAACCGCAAGCCCCGCCTTTACGCCGAATGACTTTATAAGGCGGATTGTATCGGAAATATCGCTGTCGCTTTCTGCATGGAAGGTGATTATATCCGAGCCTGCTTCTGCGAAAAGCTTAATCTGCCTGTCCGGACGGCGCACCATAAGGTGAGTGTCCATAACCCCGCTGAAATGGGGCTTTACAGCAGCCTGCACACAGCTTCCGTAGGTTATATTTTCAACAAATTCCCCGTCCATTACGTCAAAATGCAGGTACTCAATACCGTTATTTTCAATCTGCTCCGCTATTTTTCTAAGCTCCGAAAGGTCGGAGTTTAAAATTGAGGCGGATATTTTTATTTCAGGCATATCTCTTCCCCTTAAACACAATTATACATTTTAATGATACCTCAAAACCGCCCTATCGTCAAGCCCTTTTTAGAGCAGTCCCTTAAAAACCGTGAATTTAACCATATAAGCCCCTGTTTTGGGTTTTCGTTTTAGCAGGAGGTGAGATGATGGAAGAGTTGAGAGAGTTGAGAGAGCTGAGAGAGTTGAGCCAAGGGGGCTGCCCGCCCCATTACAATCAATTCTTCCTCTTGAGGAGGTATGCGCCATAGCGCATACCGACGGGTTCGGAACATACCCCGGCAAGCGCGAGGGCGCTCCACCCCAGAAAGCTTGATTAATGCTGAGTATCTATGGGGAGACTTCGGTGCACATTCACGGGTTTTGTGGGCTGATTTACTTTTGGGAGTTAGCAAAACGGGGCAAGCTGCGATTATTGCTGTTCTTTCATACTATTCTGAAAACCCGCCCGCTTTGCGCGAAGCGGCTGAAAGTTTTTCGCGCAGCTTGCTGCGAGCCTTATTTTCAAAAAGGCTGAAAATCTTTTTTCTCTTAATTCTCCTCATTCTCTTACATCTCTTCCCTCTCTGCACACTCTCACACGCAAAAAAACTCCCGAAGCGGGCGCTTCGGGAGTTTTTTGCGTTAATCTATCAGCAGAAGGGGTTTTCTGACTTGTAGAGCATGGATTTGGGCTGGTTGAAGCCGATTTCTTCTACGCCGAGGTAGCGGAAGACGTTGTAGAGAGCCTTGCCGAAGTGACCGAAAGCAACAGCGCCGTGGTGGGGGAAGTTGCCCTCGATAAGAACATGGCGGTAGAATCTGCCCATTTCGGGAATAGCGAATACTCCGATTGAGCCGAAGGACTTTGTGGGAACGGGGAGAACCTCGCCCTGTGCGATATAGGCTCTGAGCTGTGCGTCAGCGGTGCTCTGGAGACGGAAGAAGGTGATGTCTCCGGGGATAATGTCGCCCTCAAGAGTACCCTGTGTTACTTCCTCGGGAAGGCTTCTTGCCATAATCATCTGATACTTCATTGAGCAGGCGTTAAGCTTCTTGGAAGTAGTATTGCCGCAGTGGAAGCCCATAAAGGTATCCTGAATAGTATAGGGGAACTTGCCCTCGATAGAAGCCTTGTACATATCCTTGGGCACGGTGTTGTTGATGTCAAGGAGAGTAACAGCGTCGCCGGATACGCAGGTGCCGATAAATTCGCTTAATGCACCATAAATATCAACCTCGCAGGAAACCGGGATTCCTCTGCCGGTAAGACGGCTGTTTACATAGCAGGGAACAAAGCCGAACTGGGTCTGGAATGCGGGCCAGCATTTTCCTGCAATAGCAACATACTTTCTGTAACCCTTGTGCTGTTCAATCCAGTCAAGGAGAGTAATTTCGTACTGAGCAAGCTTGGGGAGGATTGTGGGCTTTAAGTTGCCTGCGCCAAGCTCAGCTTCCATATCCTTTACAACCTCGGGGATTCTGGGATCGCCCTCGTGCTTCTTGAATGCTTCAAAAAGGTCAAGCTCGGAGTTTTCTTCAATCTCAACGCCAAGATTGTAGAGCTGCTTTATAGGTGCATTACATGCAAGGAAGTTAAGAGGACGGGGACCGAAGCTTATAATCTTAAGCTCGGAAAGACCGATAAGTGCCTTAGCTACGGGTACGAACTCGTTAATCATATCCGCAACCTCTTCCGCTGTGCCAACGGGATATTCGGGTATGTAAGCCTTGATGTTGCGGAGCTTAAGGTTGTAGCTTGCATTTAACATTCCGCAGTAAGCGTCGCCTCTGCCGCATACAAGGCTGTTTTCGCTGTCCTCTTCTGCCGCAGCAGCAAACATTACGGGGCCGTCAAAGTGCTTTGCAAGAAGAGTTTCCGCAATTTCGGGACCGAAGTTTCCGAGGTAAACGCAAAGAGCGTTGCAGCCCGCCTTCTTGATGTCCTCAAGAGCCTGAACCATGTGGATTTCGCTTTCAACAATGCAAATCGGACATTCGTAGATTTCTGCGTCGCCGTACTTTTCCTTGTACGCCTTAACGAGAGCCTGTCTTCTTGAAACCGAGAGGGTTTCGGGGAAGCAGTCACGGGAAACTGCGACAATTCCGATTTTAACCTGTGGCATATTAATCATTTCTTTATCCTCCTGTAATTTGTGCAGCGCTCTGCTGCGCCGCTTAATCGTTTACATTATACCATATTCGGCAGTAATATGCAATAGCTTTGAGGATTTTTTTGAATTTTTGTGCAGGATTACGGGGAGTGTTCTTGTGCGGCGGCGGAGCCGCCGCACAACCGCCCGCCTGCGCCAAGGTTTTGCGGCAAAGCCGCAAAACTAAAGCGCAGGCGG
>JBJERK010000148.1:0-3701 GCA_051882255.1 Ruminiclostridium sp. | reverse complement strand
AACTAAAGCGCAGGCGGGCGCTCCGCCGCAAAATCCTTCGGATTTTGCGGCGATTCGGGCGGCTGCCTGAAGGCAGCCGCCCGCTATGCTATGAACAGCAGCAAAAAGCCCGCCGATTATCTCTAAGCTGCTGCTGCGAATTTTTGCGGGAAAGCGCCGCGCTCTGGGCGGCGCGGCACATCTGCTGCCTCCGTGCGGCGGCGGAGCCGCCGCACAGCCGCCCGCCTGCGCCAAGGTTTTGCGGCAAAGCCGCAAAACTAAAGCGCAGGCGGGCGCTCCGCCGCAAAATCCTTCGGATTTTGCGGCGATTTGGGCGGCTGCCTGAAGGCAGCCGCCCGCTATGCTTCGGACAGCAGCCAAAAGCCGCCGATTATCGCCGCACCTTTGCCGTGGATTTCTGCAAATCAGCGCCCTTCCCACCCATTATAATCCCGCCGCAAAGCGGCGCACCACCATTATTCATTCTTCGTTATTCTTTATTCAATATTCATTAATTAACAGCTAACTCTCCCGTCTGCAACCCTTATTATCCTGTCCGCCGTCCTCGCCGCCCCCAGGTCATGTGTAATAAGCACAATCGTCTTCCCTCTCCCGTTCTCCTCCCTCAGCAAATCCATAACCCTCGCCCCCGAGCGGGTATCAAGACTCCCGCAGGGCTCGTCCGCAAGAATAAGGGGCGCGTCCGCCGCAATCGCCCTTGCTACCGCAACACGCTGCTGCTGTCCGCCGGAAAGCTCCCCCGGCTTATGCCCCGAGCGCATGGAAAGCCCTACCCTGTCCAGCGCCGCTTCCGCCGCTTCGTAGCTTTTGCGGCGGGAAACGCCCCTGTATATAAGGGGCAGGGCTGCATTTTCAAGAGCGGTAAGGTTCGGGAGCAGATTGAAGCTCTGGAAAATAAAGGCGATCTTCTCGTTTCTGAGCTTTGTGCGAAGCCGCTTCCCCGCCTTTGTTACGTCCAGCCCGTCAAGATAGTACTCCCCCGAGGTTGCCCCGTCAAGACAGCCGAGAATATTCATAAGGGTAGTTTTCCCTGAGCCGCTTGCACCCGTAACTGCCACAAATTCCCCCTTTTCAACGGTTATCGAAACATCGGAAAGGGCGCAAAATGGGGCTGCCCCTTCGTAAAGCTTACAGAGCTTTTCCGTTCTTATCATCAGCTTCCCGCCTTTCCCCTTAATTTTCCTTGCCGCCCTTATCCTTTTCGGGCAGTATGTTTTTCTTCCCGCTTTTGCTTATGTTATCCTTTTTCTCCTCGTAGTAGCAGCAGGGCGAAACCACCGCATTTGTTATAACCGCCCGCCCTTCAAGGCAGCAATAGCCCTCCTGCTGGTGGCGGCAGTTCCTGCTGCAAAGAATCATATTCATAAAAGCTCTTCCTTTCCGGATTGAAGTAATTGCACTTTTTTTATATTACGTTGATTTCTGCGAATTATTCCGCTGCCGGACGTGAATATTTTAACATTTTCGGCAAAGTATAGGAATAAAGCGTAAGGCGCAGAAGGTCTTGCGGGAAAGGAAAAGCTATTATGAATAATGCAGTAAAATCCCTTATACTTGCGGCAATAGCAGGGATTGGAATATATACCGCCGCCACAATGGAGGAAACTGTGCTTTCTACCTTTACTCCCGTTTCAACGGTGACAATGTCCAAAGCAGCATACCGCAAGTCGGTAAGCGCAAGAGGAAGCATATACTCCGATGGCGGAAAGTGGTATGCCGCAGCCTTTGCGGACGAAAGCGACGCTTCTCTTATTGCTGAGGGGCAGTTGGCATCCATTACGGGCGCAGGCTTCGAAGGCTCCCTTGACGCAGTAGTCCGCCGTGTTTCGGATACTGCCCACACCGAAAACGGAAAGACAACGGTAGAGGTAACAATTGAGATTACGGGGGATTGCAGCAGCCTTAAAAGCGGCTACACAGCACAGAGTAAGATTTACGTTGACGAAGCCCGCCTGCTCAACATACTGCCCTACGGAGTAATACGGCAGGACGAGGAAGGGGAGTACGTTTATGTTATTGAAAACAGCCGTGCAAAGCGCCGTGATATTGAAACGGGAATCGAGCTTTCCGACGGAACGGAGATAACCGGCGGAATAAGCGAAGCCAGCGAGATAATCTCCTGCCCCGACAGAGTAAGCGACAATATTTTCGTGAGAAAGGAGGAAAACTGATATGTCCTGTGCTTCAAGGGGCAGGTCTGCTCTTGCGGCGGTGGGGATTGGGATAGGGGTATTTTCGATTGTGCTTATCTCGGTTCTCGGAGAAACGGGGACGGCTGAGATTTCGGGAGCAATAGCAGGAATGGGGGTTAATTCCGTTATGGTGCAGGCAGGCGAGAACACGGATATATTGCTTTCCGAAACTGACGTTGAGGCGCTTTCGGAGATTAAGGGTGTAGAAAAGGCTGCGCCCCTTATTTCAATGTACACCGAAAGCGTACTGATTGACGATAAGCAGGACAGCATTGTGTGGGGCGTTGACGAGAATTCATGGGAAATTATTTCCCTTACTGCAAAGCACGGCAGGCTTTTAAGCAAGGCAGACACCCAGGGCGCAAAAAAGGTCTGCGTTGTAGACTCGGAGCTTGCGGAAAACGCCTACGGCAGGAGCAACATAGTAGGAAAGACGATAAAGCTGTATCTTGGGGGCGAATATCAGAATTTTGCGGTAGTAGGCGTTGCCCAGTCGGGAATGACGTCGCTAAGGGGCGCTCTCCCCGGCTTTGTGCCGGGCTTCGTATATATCCCCTGCACCACAATGCAGAACATCACGGGGCTAAAAGGCTATGACAAGATTGCTGTGCTTACCCTTCCCGACGCAGACTCCGAAGCGGTAGAAGCAGATATAAACCGGAGCCTTTCCCTTTCCCGGGGCGGCATAAGCGGCATAAGCGTAAGCAACCTTCAGCAGCAGAAGGGCAGGCTTGACGGGATACTCTCAACGGTAAAGCTTCTTCTCTCCTCCGCCGCAGGAATTTCCCTTCTGGTTTCCGGTATTACCGTTATGACCACAATGCTGTCCCGTGTAACCGAGCGCCGCCGTGAAATCGGTATAAAAAAGGCGATAGGCGCTAAAAACTCCCTCCTTGCCGCAGAATTTTTAAAGGAGAGCCTTTTAATAACCGTAACAGGCGGCTCCTGCGGCATAGTCTTCGGTCTTATCGCTGCCTTTATCGGCTGTAAAATTATGGGCATGCCCATGTCCGCCGACTTCACCCTCATAGCCGCCGCCTTCCTCGCCGCCGTCATAATAGGCGCCGCCTTCTCCCTCTACCCCGCCCTTAAAGCCGCCTCTATGGAACCGGTAGACGCGCTCAGACAGTAGAGATTTTTTGAGATTTTGTGAGAGAATAGAGATTTTTGAGAAAAAAGATTTTCAGCCCTTTTGAAAAAGGGCTGGCGGAAAACTTTCAGCCGCTTCGCGCAAAACAGGACGCAAAAGCAAACAACGGCAGACATAAGCCGAAACTCGTTATTTCTCCTTTTTGCAAGCTTCCCCACAACAGCACAACCACAAGAACTGCGAATGTGAACCGAAATGCACCCCACAAACCAAATGCAGTAATCAAGCTTCAAACGGGTCAAGCGCCGTCGCGCTTGCCGGGGGTTCAAGGGGGCGGGCAGCCCCCTTGCTCAATTCTCCCATCTCTCCCCACACAGCACATCTCTCCTCTCTCTTTTCTCTCATAAAACAGGCGCCAA
>JBJERK010000147.1:0-3429 GCA_051882255.1 Ruminiclostridium sp. | reverse complement strand
GGCAGTCAGATTGATACCAACCCTGTTGCAACAACACCGACAACGGAGCTTACCGTACCCGTAACCTCGGAAACAACCACAGCAACCGAGGATATTGCTGCTGCACCCGAAGAGGACAAGGAAATAGCATACGAGCGCTTACAGAAAAGCACCGTAGTTTCCGAAATTACAGCAAATTCCGTAAGCGGGGAAAACGTATTTACCAACACAAGCTTTACTATTAAGTCTAATACTGATTTGTCGGCAGAAGAGCTTTCGGGAAAGCTTTCAATTACTCCGGAAACCGATTTTGTCATAGAAAAAAGCGCTGAATGTGAGTACATACTTACTGCAAGAACAGCCTTTGAAAAGGGAAGCGTAGTAAAGCTTTCCGTAGAGTCAGAGGAGGGCGGTACAGCAGGAAGCTGGGCTTTCCAGACAGTAGACGATTTCAGAATTAAAAGCGTTTATCCCGCCGATGGCTGGGACTATGTCAGCACCGATTCGGGGATTGAAATAACCTTCTCAGAGTCTGCCGATTCAGAGGATGTAAAGTCGCATTTTTCCATAAAGCCCGAACTTAAGGGAAGTTTTACAGCCCATAATAATACGGTTTATTTCGTCCCCGAGGAGGAAATGAAGCCGGATACTAATTATACCGTTTCTGTTTCCGAAGGCATTAAGTCAATGAGCGGAAACGAGCTTAAGGAGGGTATCAGCTTCTCCTTTAAAACCGTTGCCGACAGGAAATTCTTCTACACCTATAACGGCATAAGCGAAACCTTTATAATGGGCGATCCTGTTGTTATTGAGGTAATGGGAGCAAATGAAGTTCTCAATTCCGAGCTTGACCTTAAGCTTTACAGATATAACAGCGGCGATTATTATATTTCCGACCTTAAACAGTACAGCGATGAAGGTCTTATGGAAATTGACGAAAGCCGTATGACCGAGGTTTTCACATCAAGCGAGAAGCCTTTGAAGTCGGCGAATAACCAAGTAAGCTTTGTAATGCTGCCCTACGAGCTGGAGGAGGGCTATTATGCCGCAAGCCTTACTCAGGACAATACCACAAAATACTACTTTATAGAGATGAACCCCATATCGGTTTACTCTGCCTGCTTCGGCGAAAAGACCCTGCTTTACATAAACGATACCAACACGGGTAAGCCTGCTTCCGGGGCGGAAATCACCCTGCACACAAAGGAGGGAGATTTTTCCGTAAAGGCAGACAGCAAGGGCGTTGCGGAAATTGTTACCGGAGATAACGCCTACAGAACCGATACAATCGAAATTAACTACGGTGGACACAGGTATTTAGACCTGCTTCAGAATTACGCCCTGTCCGACGTTACCTACAAGGACCTTTTCTACACATATATCTATACCGACCGTGAGGCATATCAGACCACCGATACTATAAATGTATGGGGAGTTATTATGCCGAGGCGTGAGGGTGCAGTTATCCCCGAAAATCTTTACTTAAGCTTCGGCGAGGGAGAAACGGGCGGAAAGCAGATTAAGATAACTCCCGCTGCGGACGGTACATTTACTGCCACAATTCCCTTTGCCGACAGGAGAAGCTCAGGCTGGGCAAGCCTTTATCTACTTGACGGCGATAATGAAAATGCTGTTATATCCGGTAAGAGCGTTTCAATCCTCGACTATGTGAAGCCCACCTATACCTTTGACGTTACAGCTCCCGATTACGTCATTATGCCCCAGAAAGACCCCTTTGACGTACAGATTGACGCTCACTACTTCGACGGTACTCCTGCACCCGACCTTGTGTTTGACGCCGGTAACGTTGAAATAGTTTCGGGCAGCAGTACAACCGACGATAACGGCGTAGCAGCTATGAAGGTTAAGAGCAATGACGTTGATTACAGCTGGAAGCCTGTATCCCTCTGGACGGAATTTAATCTTACGGGAATAGAGAATACAAGCCAGTACGCTTTAAAAACCATTCCCGCCTTTTACAGGGACGTAATGCTCCAGAGCGACTGCGACTACGAGGGAAAAACTCTTACCGTAAATACCAACAGGATAGATTTCTCCAAAATACCCGAATTTCTGAACAATACAGATAATGACGTTTACTGGTACGGAACAGATGAGTATTACGACGTCTTAAAGGGTGAGACCTACGATACTAAGGTTACTATCAGTATTGAAAGAAGCTGGAATGAACGGGTAGAAACAGGAAGCTACTACGACTTTATTGAAAAGAAAACCGTTAAATCCTATGATTATGAGTATCACCGGGAAGATTTAGGCACGTTTACGATAAATACGGTAAACGGCGTCGGGGTTTTTGAAAACCTGCCCTTTGACGATGATAACAGCTCTTACAGTATTTATATATCCTACTGTGACAGTCTCGGTCAGAGCGTTTCCTTGTATGAAAGCGCAAGCTCTTATTATAATTGGTACTATTCCTCCACCGACTACCGTGACTTCTATCTTGAAAGGTCGCAAACCTATTTCAAGGAGAATGATGAAATAGAATTTACGCTTACCGAAAGATATGATACAGGAAACGGCGCCCCCGAGGGTAAGATATTCTTTATAACATATCAGAATGATATTCTTGACGCAAATATCTACGATACAATGACATTCCGATACATGGCAGATAACAGGTGTGTGCCCGATTTCAACTACTGCGGCGCTTACTTTGACGGACGGCATGTTTACCCCATTACTCAGGACTGTGTTGTTTTCGATACATCAGAACGGGAGATTTTATTCGAGGTTTCCTCCGACAAGGATAAGTACGACGCAGGGGAAGAGGTTACTCTGACTGTATATGCCCGTGATATAAACGGCAATCCGGTAAGCGGCGCTCCCGTTTCACTCAGCGTGGTTGACGAGGCTGCCTTTGCGGTGCGGGAACAGTACGTTGATATACTTAGCGACCTTTATCCCTATATCTGGTACGATTACGCATATCAGAAATGCAGCTATATCCAGCACGTTATGAACGGACTGCCCGGAAGCGAAAAGGGCGGCGGCGACCCTGACAGCAGCGTCCGCAAGGATTTCAGGGATAACCCCTACTTCGGCTCTGTAACAACAGATAAGAACGGCAAGGCGGTATTCAGCTTCAAGCTTGCGGATACAATTACCACATGGCGGGCTACAATACAATGCGTAAGCGATATTAATAACCGTCTTTATGCAGGAAACACAAAGTTCCCGATTGTAGCAACAAGACCCGTTTTTGTATCTCCCATAATGCTTTCCGAATACGTTGCAGGGGACGATATAGCCCTTACAGCAAAGTGCGTTGGAATAGGCGATATGGACAGAATTTCCGTAACTGTAAGCGGAAACGGACAGGAAAAGACTATTGATATACTTGCCTGCGAAACAGCTAACTTCGGTAAGCTTCCCGCAGGAGAATATACGGTAACTTTCCGTGCAAGCAACGGCGAAAACAGCGACGCT
>JBJERK010000146.1:0-3465 GCA_051882255.1 Ruminiclostridium sp. | reverse complement strand
GAAAGCGCGCTGTCAACCCTGTGCATAGCGGCGCTGTCCAGCTCGCCCATACGTTCCTTAAGCCTTTTTTTATCCAATGTACGCACCTGTTCAAGCAGAACGACGGAATCCTTAGCAAGCCCGCAGCTTACTGCGTCGAGAGAAATATGTGTGGGCAGCTTTGCCTTCTCCCGCTGGCTTGTGATTGCGGCAGCGATAACCGTGGGGCTGTGCTTGTTGCCTATATCGTTCTGTACTATAAGAACAGGCCGTATGCCGCCCTGCTCAGAGCCTACAACGGGGCTTAAATCCGCGTAATATATCTCTCCGCGCTTTATTGTCATATTAACCATTCCTTTCCTGTACGCTTACGGCGGGGCTTTTCCTCCGCCGATATTATTTTTAACAGCCTGTATTGTTTTATTCACCGTTTATGGCGGCTAATATATTTTATTGATTTCTATTGACTTTTGTGCGGAATTTTGTATAATAATAGTGTGTGAAAAAAACGGCAAGGTTTCGTTTCTGACCGTAAAAGGAGCATCTATGAAATTTAAAAAAGCGGCTTGTCTTTTAGTTATATTTTCTTTATGTGCAGCAGTTCTTTCCTCCTGCTCTCCTGCTGAAAGCGGCGGCTCTGCCGTAACGGAGCAGAGCGGAGAAGCGGAGGTTTCCGCCGGAATAACAGCCGCCGAAGAAACGACTGCCACAGAGGAAACGGAGCCGGATTACGATAATATGAGCCCCGAGGAGCTGCATAATGCAGTAGTAGAGCGTTCTCTTATTACAGTCGGAAATACCGGAAGAGCTGCGGCTGCACTTAAAAAGGCAGAACAGGGCGAAAGTATTACAGTCGCCTATATCGGCGGCTCAATTACCGAGGGTCTTACGGCAGGTCCCGAGGACTGCTGGGCAAAGCTGAGCTACAACCGCCTTTGCGAGCGTTTTCCCTCGGCGCAGATTAATTACGTCAATGCAGGAATGAGCGGAACTCCCTCAACTCTCGGAATTATAAGAGCGGAGCGGGACGTGCTTGCGCCTTACGGCAATCCGGATATAGTCTTTATCGAATTTGCGGTAAACGACGCCCAGGACAATATCAGCAAGGAGGCATACGAGTCCCTTGTGCGGCGAATGCTGGGGCTTGACAGCAACCCTGCGGTAGTGCTGCTGTTCACAAGAACCTCAACGGGCTATACCTGCCAGAAGCACATGAGCGAAATCGGAAGTCATTACGGACTGCCCATGATAAGCGTGCCTGACGCTTTGAATCCCGAGCTGGACAGCGGAAGAATGGAGTGGGCGGACTACTCCGACGACGAGGCTCACCCTCATATCGAGGGACATAAGCTTGTGGCGGAAATGGTTGACAACTACTTTGAGAAGGTACTGTCGGGAGCAGAAAGCGAAGCGGAAGAGCTTAGCGGCGCAGAGCCCCTTTACGGCGACGCTTATGTGAATATGCACCTTTTGGACAGAACCAACCTTACTCCCGTTTCATTAGGCGAATACAACGATGAAAAGGTAACCTTAGCCCAGTTCCCCAACGGCTGGACGAGAAGGGGAGGGGAAAACCTCGGAATAACCTTTGATATAACCTCGGAAAGTCTGTTCATTATATATCACTGCAACAAAAGCAAAAAGTACGGAACAGCGGAGATTTACGTTGACGGCGAGCTTTGCTCAGAGGTTAAGAGCAGCTCCTCAACAGGCTGGAACAATCCCGTGGCGCAGCTTGTCTTCAAAAGCGACGAGCTTAAAACCCGCAGGGTTGAGATAAAAATGGCTGAGGGAAACGAGGATACATATTTCGGAATACTCGGCTTTGGTTATACAGACTAATTTCAGGCTGACGATAAGCCGCCAGCCTGCAATAAAATAAGAAAGGAATCTATCAAAATGGCAGAAAAGAAAAAATCAATCTTCACGGAATTCAAGGAGTTCATATCCAGAGGGAACGTTATGGATATGGCAGTCGGCGTTATCATCGGCGGCGCTTTTACCAAAATCGTAAACAGCGTTGTTTCCGATATTATTATGCCTGCTCTCGGTCTTGTTACCGGCAGTATCGACTTCGCCGACCTTAAGCTGGTGCTCAGCGAGGCAGTTATGGAGGGAGAAACAGTAGTCAAGGAGGAGCTTGCTATACGTTACGGCGTGTTCCTTGACGCGCTTGTAAACTTCCTGCTCATGGCTATCTGCGTATTTATCGTTATCAAGATTATCGGAACATTAAAGGCTAAGGCTGAAAAGCTCAGAAAGAAGGAGGAGGCAGAAGCTGCTCCCGAGCCTGAGCCTGCACCCGCTCCCGACCCTCAGCTTGTTCTTCTTACCGAAATCAGAGACCTTCTGAAAAAGGAAGAGAAGTAAAATAATACTTACATAATGCGGCTTTGGTTATATACTAAAGCCGCATTCTGACAAATTATCGCATTTTGTAACAAGTTACTCGTAAATTTGTATAAAAAATCATTGACATTTTCCGCCGATAATTGTATAATTTAAGATATATATAAAGAAGAAGGGATATGCTATGAAGTTCAGGTGGAATAAGAATTACCTCGGCTGGGGACTTACCGCCTTTGCGGTTATTATCGCAAGCCTGCTGGTTTACGCTGCGCTTTCAAATTTCAAGGAAATAGCTGCGGGTATAGGTAACTTTTTGTCCGCCCTTCAGCCTATTCTTTACGGACTTGTAATAGCCTATCTCCTTGCCCCTATAGTTGCGTTCTTTGAAACAAGGGTTTTCAACAAGGTTTTCAGAAAATCCCAGCTGAAAGCCGAGGCGGCAGAGGCTGCACAGGCTGCCGAAGCGCTTAAAAACGGCGAGGAGCATTATCATCACCTCAGAGTTTATGTAAGAAACAAGAAAAGCCGTATATGCAGTATCCTTGTTTCGGTGCTTATCCTTTTCGGAGTTATTGTGGGAATATGCTTTGCAATACTCCCTCAGCTGAATACAACAATCAGCCTTCTGGTTGAAAATATACCTGAATACGTTAAGAATATAACTACCTGGGTTCAGGATATTTTCTCCGCATATCCCGAGATAGGAACGGAAATCACAAATATCGTAAACGAGGCCAGCGCAAGCCTCAAGTCATTCCTTACAACCTCGATACTGCCTCAGATGGGCGATTATCTGGGCTTCCTCACAAACGGAATAATGAGCATAGTAGGCTTCCTTATGAACCTTATCTTCGGTCTTGTGGTAAGCATCTACTGCCTTTACAGCAAGGAGCTTTTCTCCGCCCAGATTAAGAAGTTCATATACTGCATTATGAAGGTTAAGCACGCCAACAGCTTTATCGGCGGGGTAAGAAAGATACACAAATCCTTCGGAAGCTTTATCACAGGCACCCTTATCGACTCCTTCGTTGTAGCCTGCATAACCTTCGTTGTAACAACGATCTTCGGGGTGCCCTTCTCGCTGCTGGTTTCGGTAATAATGGGCGTTACCAATATAATTCCCTATTTCGGGCCCTT
>JBJERK010000145.1:0-3469 GCA_051882255.1 Ruminiclostridium sp. | reverse complement strand
AGCCCCAAAAGGCTGAAATCAGCAGGAATCTGCATTCTGTAATCAGTGCTCAGAATCAAGCCTGACAAAACCCTCTCTATTCTCTCAAAAAAGCAAAGGAGGCGCCGCCCGTGGAAAGAAAATCGGGGAACAAACTGGTAATTTCAATGCTCTGCACGGCAGGCGCTCTTATACTGCTGCTTGTTTCCGCGGTTTCACTGGGCTGGTTTACGAGTAACAAAACCGTTGAGGGAAGCTCAATGGGACTTACGGCGTCGGATAATATCTTTGAGCTGGGCGCTGTGGACAGGTCGGGCTATTTCGATTCCTACCTTTATGTAAACGAGGGCTATTCTCCGACGGGTATACAGGACGAGGCGGGAAATCCCCTTACCCTTAAAGCAACGGGAGAGGGAAGACCCGAGATAAAATGGCAGATAAGCGAAACCGACAATTTCGGCAACCTTACAAGTGAAGGGATACAGCCGGGAAGCGCCGGAAAGCTCAGCTTTTATGTAATTGCAAAAAAGGACGGGGACTTAAAGCTTACTTTTAATCTTGATACTGTTCTGTACGATAAGTACGCAGAAAAGGATACGGATAATACAGGCTGCATAATACCCGAAGAAGAGGCGGTAACGGAGCTTATAAAGGGGCATATCCTCTTTTTCCGTGAGTTTAATGCCGGAACGGGGATATATTCGGAGCAGATAACCGAAGCGGGCTTTGACCTTGAAATAACAGGCGCCGAAAAAAATACCGCATACAAGCAGGAGCTGTACTGGGTGTGGCCCTTATTTGCCGACCAGATAATCCTTCCCGAAAACGACAGCCTTTTAAAGGCAAAGGGTTATAAGCGTATTATTGATAACGGCGCTTCTCCGATAACCGCCGAAAATCTTTCCCGTTTTTTTGCAGTAAGCGGAGATTCAAGCGATGTGAGCTATGATATGGTAACAAATGTGGAAGGCGGCTCAGCTTCGGCGGGCTTTGACTCAGAATACTATAATCGTATCAATGCAAAATGGAACGAGGCAGACCAGCTTATCGGAACAAATGTAGGATATGTAGAATTACGGCTGACGGCGGACGTCAGCAGGGCGGATAACTCTTAACGGACGGTAAAATGAACAGGAAAAATAAAACCGGGGCTTACAGAAAGCCCCTTATAATCGGAGCGGCTGCTCTTGCCGCTGTTGCTGCACTGTCGGTAACGGTTTACGCCTGGTTTACCAATCAGCGCAGACTTGACGCAATAACAAAAATAAACGCCCCTACCTCCCTTTCTATCGGCGCAGGCGCAAAGGAGGACTCGGTGTATATTGATATGGGCGGAATAGACGTTGAAGCGGGAAATGAGAAGTATTTCGTGTTCTGCGTTTTTTCCGACACAACAGCGGGAAATTATAAAATCCAGCTTGCACATACCACAAATATCGGCTTTAACTACGAAATCTATAAAAGCGAGGATAACGGCACGGCTGAAAGCTATACCGTGCTTTATACCGACCAAAGCGGCGGCGCTCATTACTACACAAAGGGCGATAAGCTTGACGGAAGATATATAAACATGGACCCTGTTACCTTAATAGCAGGCGACGCCTACCACGAAAAATCCTATGGAAATTACAGTCAGGTGCAGGAAAACGCCGAGCCGCTTTACTGGCAGTCGGATATAATAGAGAAAACAGCAGGCACAAGCTTTGTGGATTACTACATACTGAGAGTAAGCTGGACTGCCGGGGTAAAGAACGATAAGGAAACGGATATGGTGTATATAACGGCGGGAATGTCTTAATAAGCAAAAAGCGGTGATAAAATGAAAATCGGAAATAAAAAAAGAATAAATCTATGGGCAGTATTTCTGATTATCGCCCTTTCAGCCCTGCTGCTTGGGTTTGCTTCCTATGCGGCGTACACAAACCTTAACAGCGTCAAGCGGGTAGTTTCAACTCAGGGACTTAACGGAACACCCTTTTCCTCGAACTACCTTAACCTTACTCCCCGTGATGAAAGCTCCTATTCGATTAAGAATATCATTTTCCCCGAAAGCGAGGAAACAACCGCCTTCAATATCGACGTCTGCAATTACGTGCACAACAACCCCTCGAAATTCAACGATAACGATATAAACTATACCCTTTCCCTTAAGCTTGTGGGCGCAGAGGGAGTAAACACCGAGGGACTTTCTGTTTCCTTCGGCGGTAACTCCTACAGCTTCACCGACGGAGTATGCAGTATTCCGAATCAGACCTTAAAGGGCGGCACCAAAAGCGTGAACCGCTACGAAATTACCGTGCCGAAAAGCTTCAGGGATAAGGTAAAGATAGAGGCTGTGGCTGCTCCCGAGGACGGCTCCTACAGATATACGGGTTATTTCAAGCTTGGCAGGCTTTTAGCCTTTACAAGCAAGAGCGAATCCGCAGCTATCTGGACAGGCAGCTTTGCGGAGAGTACAGCAGATAACTACGACGGCTTCAACTATATCCTTTCGGGGCAGGGAGCGGGAACAATAACCCTTACCTGGGATCCCGACAAGCTTGAAATAAGCAGGATTTTTCTTGAAACCAACGGCATAGCCGAAAGCGGCGGAAGCTTTACTATGACAGTAGATTCCGAGGTAAAAAACCGCTATGATATACAGTTCTACAAAACCGGAAACGGCGATTACAGCAGCATGGAAACCGTCAGCAGCTACGTTTCAATAAGCTTTACGGCGGGGTAAAGGCAGACTGCACATAAAAAGCGCCTTACCCTAACGGAGAAAACAGTTATGAGAAGAAATAAGGAAATCAAAAAAAGACTTATAAAGCTTTTGTCCTCCGCAATGGCTCTTGTTATTGCGGTTGTGGCTGCTGCGCCCTTAAATAACGACTATCTTTTTGCAGTAATGCATGCTGCGGCAGAGGCAGCCGAAACAGGCAGCACCGAGAACACAGAAAATACTGAAAACACCGAAAATACAGAAAATACAGAGAACATCGAAAATTCAGAGAACACCGAAAACACAGAAAACACAGAAAACACAGAAAATACAGAAAACACCGAAAATACCGAAAATACCGAAAATACCGAAAATACCGAAAGTGATACGCCCGACGAGGAAGCGTCTGAGGAGGAAATTTCCTTACTGGCGGAGGGAGAAGATATTTCCAATCCATATAAAATCAATAATGCAGACGACCTTATAATCTTTTCGGAGTATTATGCTGCCGCTCCCGATACATATCAGAATTATGAGCTTATTTTTGCCGATACGTCAGGCACTATGGTTGTGAAGGACGAATTTATAAGTATAGGAACGAGCGAGTATCCATATAACGGAAAGCTTACAATGGGTTTACCCTCCTATCCTATAACTATTGGTAAGCCTCTTTTTGCCTGCATAAGCGATTCGGTGGAGATAACACAAGCTGATGGCAGTACGCCTGCAACGCTTGTGTTCAAACGACCTGCCGAGGCGGACTCTCCTCTTTTTGCGGAGAATGTA
>JBJERK010000144.1:0-3480 GCA_051882255.1 Ruminiclostridium sp. | reverse complement strand
CCTCTCCCACAAGAGAGGTTCCTTTTTTAATGGTTGCAACAGTGCTTTCGATAAGTGCGGTGGTGTTTTTTGCAGGCTCTGATTTACGAGAATAAGCCTATATCCTCATCATTCCCGACATAACACAAGCGCCCTCAGCCCCCGCTTCAAGAACCGAGTCAATATTGCTTTCATTTATCCCGCCGATTGCATAGACGGGTATACTAACCGAGCAGCACACCTCTTTCAGAAATTCAAGTCCCCTTGGCGGAACTCCTTTTTTGCAGTCGGTGGCAAAAATATGCCCCGCTGTTACATAGGAAGCGCCAAGCTTTTCCGCCCGTACTGCCTCGTCAACGCTGTGAACAGAAGTTCCCACAACCTCAAACTCACGGCAAAGCTCCTCGGTAAGCATACTAAGCGGTATGTGCAGCTTGCTGATACCAAGGGCTCTTGCCGCTTCGGGAAAGCTGTGGAGAATGCAGTCAATCCCATATTGGCGGCACTGCTCCGAAACAGCAGCCGCAAGCCGCAGATATTCCTCCTGCGGCAAATCCTTTTCCCGAAGAATAAGCCGCTTTACTCCAACAGCCGCTATTCGTTCAACCTGCTGTTCAAGGGGTCTTGGACAAAGGCTGCGGCAGGTTACGCAGACTATTTTTTCAGGATATGTAAACATAGTCGTTCAGCACCGGCTGTAAGCCCTTATTCCTTATTGCGGCGCAAACCTGCTCAAGAGAGCGGTCGTCGCTTATCTCGAACTGGTTGTCGCCTGCGGATTCCTCTTCGGTATGACTGCCGATTCCCGTGCTTACTCCTGCGGATATTTTCGTAGCGCACATACCCACAACATTATCACGAAATCCCGCACGCTCTCTTGTTGAGATAGTAAGTCCCGCAAAGGGCATAAATATCCTGTAAGCGCACATTACCTGCAATAGCTGCCGCTCGTGAACGTCCTTCGGGTTTATCTTGTCGTTGTTGATTATCGGTCTTAGGCGTGGGCAGGAGAATGAAATTTCGGCGTGGGGATATTTTCTTTGAAGCAGATATGCGTGAGTTCCAACCGCAAAAGCGTCCTTTCTGAAATCGTCCAGTCCTAAAAGCGCCGCAAAAGCAACTCCCCTCATACCGCCCCGTATTGCCCGCTCCTGCGCATTGAGCCGATAAGGAAAAATCCTTTTGTGTCCTGCAAGGTGCAGGGTTTCGTACTTGTCGCTGTTGTAGGTTTCCTGGAAAACCGTGACATAGTCTGCGCCGCACTTATGCACATAAGCGTATTCGTCCGTATTCATAGGATATACTTCAATACCTACGTTCTTGAAATATTCGTGTGCAATTTTGCAGGCTTCACCGATATATTCTATATCGCTCATCTTACGGCTTTCTCCCGTAAGAATGAGTATTTCTTCCATACCGGTTTTTGCAATAGCTTCCATTTCTCTGCGAATGCCATCAAAGTCAAGCTTTGCACGGCGTATTTTGTTGTGGCAGTTAAAGCCGCAGTAAATGCAGTGATTTTCGCAGTAATTTGAAATATACAGCGGCGTGAAAAGACAAACGCTGTTGCCGAAATGCTTTCGTGTTTCGGCGGTGGCTTTTACCGCCATTTGTTCAAGAAAAGGCTCTGCCGCAGGAGAAAGAAGCGCCGCAAAATCCTCTGTGGAGGGATATTCTGCCGCTAAGGCTCTTTTCACGTCTGCGGCGGTGTACTTAGTGTAGTCATAAGCCTTCATACGGCTCACAACCTGTTCGCCTATGTCCGAATCCTTTAATATTTCCATATCCGGGAGATAGGTCATGTGGTCAATTCGCTGTTCTGCCAAAATAATTCCCCCTTATTCCATTATAAAGCCCGTAAGGGGCGAGGAGGCGTCTGCCTTATCAAGCACCCTGCCCGTACCCGCAAGGTAGGCTGTTCTTCCTGCAATAATTGCGTGCCTGAACGCCTTAGCCATTTCCACGATATTTCCTGCGGTGGCAATAGCGGTATTCGCCATTATTGCAGAAGCGCCCATTTCCATAGCTTCACACGCCTGGGAGGGCTTTCCGATTCCTGCGTCAACGATTATCGGCAGGTCGATTTCCTCGATAAGAATACGGATAAACTGCTTTGTGGCAAGACCCTGATTTGAGCCTATAGGCGCTGCAAGGGGCATTATAGCGGCTGCTCCTGCATTCACCATATCTCTTGCTGCATAAAGATCGGGGTACATATAGGGCATAGGTATAAAGCCCTCCTTTGCCAGCATTTCGCAAGCCTTTGCGGTTTCGTAGTTGTCTGGGAGGAGATACTTTGAATCGTGAATAACCTCTATCTTTATAAATTCGCCGCAGCCTGCCTCTCTTGCAAGCCTTGCTATTCTTACCGCTTCCTCTGCGTTTCTTGCTCCCGAGGTGTTGGGGAGAAGAGTTACTCCCTTTGGGATATAATCAAGAATGTTTCCGTTAAAGCTGTTTACTCTTCTTAGTGCAAGAGTGATTATTTCCGCTCCTGCGTGTTCAACCGCCGCATTTATAAGGTCAAGGTCAAATTTCCCCGAACCGAGAATGAAGCGTGATGTAAATTCATGTCCTCCGATAATAAGCTTATCTTCCATTTTAATATTCCTTTCCGCAGAGTTATTCTCTTACGAAGAGTTATTCTCTTCCGAAGAGTTATTCTCTGCCTAAAATCAATTCAATTGCCTTGCTCGCCTGATGTCCTGCACATACCATAACCCTTGCCGCAGTAAGCCCGTCGCCCTCTGCAACGTCCGTTTTTCCGTCGCCGCAGAGATAGAACCTGTCCGTAATCCTGCGTGTTACTATCTCGTTAGCCCTGCCAAAGCCCGCCATTCCCGAGCCTGAAATAATATACTTTTTCGGGCATTTTTCAAGCAGGGTATTCACCAGCATAGCTTTCTGTGCCGGGTCGTCAAAGGCTTCGCAGACAATATCGCAGTCAGCGAAAATACCGGTGCAGTTATCTTCTGTTATTTTTATGCAGTGGGCTGTAATTTCGCAGAATGGGTTTATTTCCCCGAGTATATTTTTCAGCGCTTCGGTTTTGCTTTGCCCGATATGATAAAGAGTATATATCTGGCGGTTGATATTTGAAAGCTCTACCCTGTCAAAGTCGGCGATAGCAAGATGCCCCACGCCGCTTCTTGCAAGGGCGGCAGCTATATTTGAGCCAAGCCCGCCAAGTCCTGCGATGCCTACTCTTGCGCATTTCAGCTTATCATAAATCGGCGTACTGCTGCGGGAATTTACAGCCCCGGCAAATTGTTCCTCCGTAATATTCATCAGCCGCCTCCCACAAAGCCCACCACATCAAGCTCGTCGCCCTCGGAAAGCACCGTGCTGTCGTATCTGCTTTTGGGGAGTATTTCGTTTCCCAGCATTACCGCAACTCTTTCGGAAGCAAGCTTTTCCCGGGCAAGATACTCCGAAACCGTTAAACCCTCTGCGTTTACCTGTTCTCCGTTGATTTTTACCACAAGTTTCACTCCTATCGTT
>JBJERK010000143.1:0-3495 GCA_051882255.1 Ruminiclostridium sp. | reverse complement strand
AGGTAAGAATAAATCTCATCCACTCCATTTTTGCCATATAGTCGCTTTCCATATACTCGTTGTCAACAGCGTAGGGAATACCAAGCTCGTCGAATTTTGCAATCTGGTTAAGCTGACCGTATTCGCCGCTGTAAACAAAGACGATTTCGGGGTTAAGGGACTGGATAATCTCGTAATTCGGCTCGCCCATTCCATCTCCGCCAACATCTGCGATAGTGCCGTTTGCAAGTCCTTCTGCAATAACGGGAACATCCGACCATGACTCAGCGCCGCCCTCAACGCCGCCGATTGCGTCTATAATCGCCGTATCGTCTACTGTTCTGAAGGTGCAGACCTGGGTAGCGGAGAGGAAAACTGCGTTTTCAACGGGAGTTCTTACAACTAAGCTTTCGGAGTACTCTGCGGGTACTTCCGAAAGGGCTTTCGGCACAAGCACAAGCTCTCTGCCGTCGCCGTCTGTTACCTTCTTTACTCCGTCGGAAAGCAGCTCGATTTTGAAATTCGGGTTGTAGTAGGTTTCGATTTCTCCTGCTTCCTCTGTTGCAGGAGCTTCTTCCTCTGCTGTGGTTTCCTCGGAGGTTTCTGCTGCGGTTGTTGTTTCAGCCGTTGTTTCTGCGGCTGTAGTCTGGGCTGCGGTGGTGGTAGTGACTGCCGCCTCGGGCGAGCAGCCTGCGGAGGCAAGCAGCAGGGCTGCCGCAGTAAGTACGCTTAAAATTCTTCTTGTTTTCATAGTTATTTCCTTTCTTAGTATTTATATAATAAAAGCCTTAGCCTTTATTTCCTGTTATATGGGCAGTCAGTTCCGGGATACTGCCGAAAAACTGGATTTTTTCAGCCGTTTCTCCGAATATTTCCGCCGCTTCATCGGGGTTTCTCAGTGAAAGCACATTTTTCCCCGAAAGTGCCGCTTTTTTAAGCAGCTCTCCGTTAGCGGAGTTTATTTCTCCTACCGGAAAGCCGCTGTCAACAACTAACTCGCACTCAGAAAGCAGGCGATAAGCCTCTTCTGCTTTTCCGGCGGTTATGGGCTGAAATGCCTTTTCAAAAACTACCTTGCTGCATATTCCCATAGCGGCTTCATAGTCCGAATCTCCTTGGTGCAGTACGCCCGCCCAAACGCCTTTTCCGCTTCTTACAAGAGAACGCATTATTCCTCTTCCGCTTCCTGCTCCGCAAAGGAGAAAGACCTCATTTTTGTCGGGTGCTTTAAGCTCGACGGAGCCGGAAAGCTCGTTATAGGAAGCGCCGGAAATTCCGTAAAGCTTATTGATTGTCCCCTCTGCGGCAACCTCCTCGGGTGAGCCGCAGGCGACTATCCTGCCGCCGCTTACAAGCATTACGGTGCGGCAGCATTTCAGCGCCAAATCTATGTCGTGTAGAGAGAGAATACAGGTTATCCCCTTTTCGTTTGAAAGGCGGTTTATAACCCGCATAACCTCGATTTTATGCTTTATGTCAAGGTGGCTTGTTGGCTCGTCAAGGATAATAAGCCTTGGCTCTTGTGCAAGGGCGCGGGCAATCATTACCTTCTGCTTTTCGCCGTCGGACAATTCGCTGAAATACCTGTCGGAAAGCTCGGCTGCGCCTGTTGTTTCAAGGGCGCTTGCTACTATCTCCCTGTCCTCAGCGGTAAGCCTGCCCAGAAAGTCTGTGTAGGGCGTTCTTCCCATAGCCGCAACCTCAAAGGCTGTCAGAAGGGAGGGGACGTTCTGTGCAGTAAGCACAACCGACAGGTTTTTCGCCCGTTCACGGCTGTTTTTTTCGGAAATATCCGCCCCGCAGATTTCAACAGTTCCCGAAACAGGAGCGAGAAGTCCCGATAAAGTCCGGAGTATAGTTGACTTTCCTGCACCGTTTGGTCCTAAAAGGCAGATAACCTGTCCTTTCAGAGCGTCTATATCTATCCCCGAAACTACTGTTTTCTTATCATAGCCTACGGTTAAATTGTCTGCTTTAAGTATGCTGTCCATTATAAGCTGCCTCCCTTCTTGCTTGTAAGGAGGTAAACCGCAATCGGAGCGCCGATTACCGCAGTAACTGCACCTAAAGGAAGCTCGGCGGGGGAGAGCAGAAGTCTTGCAGCAAGGTCGCAAAGCCCCGTCATAACCGCTCCGTAAAGACAGCAGGCGGGTATCACAATTCTGTTGTCTCCAGTTCGGAAAAGTATGCGGACGATATGGGGAACTGCAAGCCCAACAAAGGAGACTGCCCCGGAAAAAGCGGTTACAACAGCGGTAAGCACGCTTGATACAATAACAATCGCCACACGAAAGCCCTTGACCGAAACTCCCATTGAGGAAGCGTACTTTTCGCCTAAGAGCATGGCGTTCAGCGGCTTGCTCATAAGAAAGGCGGCAAAAAGGAAAGGAAGAGAAACGGCGAGAAGCACGCCTGCCTGCTCCCAGGTAAAGCCCGAAAAGCTGCCCATTGTGCGGGCGGTGTACTTTGCCAGCTTTTCCGCAGATGACAGCATTGTAAGCACGCTTGTAGCGGCAGAGCAGACGTAGCCCAGCATAAGCCCGATTATAAGCAGGGTTGTAACGCTTCTTACCTTTCTCGATACAAGCACCACGATTATCATTACAAGCATAGCGCCTGCAAAAGAGCCTAAAAACATTCCCATTGAGTTTATACTCGTCATTCCGAAGGTATAGCCGCCCAGGATTACTATTGCAATAAAAAGATTTGAGCCGGAGGATATTCCGAGAATGTAGGGTTCAACTATGGGGTTTGAGAAGAAAATCTGGAGAAGTACTCCCGAAACCGCAAGGGCTGCTCCCCCGCAAAGAGCGGCGATTGCCCTTGGCATACGGATATTCATAACTATTGAAACCTTTGCTTTTTCAACGCTTTCGGGGCTTACAATGCTTGCAAATATCTCGCTTATTGAGATTTCAACCGAACCCAGCGCTATATTGAGAAGCCAGATAGCTACAACCGCAACAGCGCCGATTATGAAAAGCGCCGATGTGCGTACTGCTGTTTTTTTGTGCATTACTGCCGCTCCTTTCCGTAATACTGCAAACAAAAAACGTCCTTGCCCGGGGGCAAAGACGTTAATGGGTAAAAAGCGCAGGAAAACAGACGGAAACAAGTCCGCCGATTTTCGCCCTTGCCCTTCTCCGGAGTTCCGCAGAGAACAGGCAATACCCGCAATATCATGCCACGGGAAGAACACAGGCAAGTATTCCGACTTATCGCCCCCGCAAAAGCGGCACGCACGCCTTCCCGAAAAAATCAGTGACTGAACTTATCATGTGCGCTTTAGGACGAAATACGGCAACGGCCTTGCTCGGGATTCGCACCCGATTCCTTCGGATTTCTCTGAAACACAATCGCTTTCAAAGGAAACCCTTGACCTGTATTCCGACGTATTCAATTCCCGCTTATTGTAGCACAATAAAATGAAAATGTCAACAGTAATTTTCTGAAAATATTGTAAATGTTATATATTTTTCCGCCCGCCGAAGGCGGGCAGAAAAATATCACTCAAAG
>JBJERK010000142.1:0-3529 GCA_051882255.1 Ruminiclostridium sp. | reverse complement strand
GCTTGCCGGGGGTCAAGGGGGCGGGCAGCCCCCTTGGCTCAATCTCTCTTAAATCTCTCAAAAATTCTCTCTTCCTGTCGTAAAAAGTCGCTGAAAAAAGGGGCTTTGAGGCGGGATATGACAAAATTTTCGGAGGGAGGCGTGGTATTATAGGGGCAGGTCTTGAAAAAGGAGTGATTTTAATGCCGGTGGAGTTTATATACGGCGAGGACAGGCTTACTGCCGTACTTAAAGGGGATATTGACCACCACAGCGCTGCGGAAATGCGGATTATGATAGACGGGGAGCTGGAGCGGAGTATGCCTAAGGTGCTGCTGCTGGATTTTTCGGGAGTTGGGTTTATGGACAGCTCGGGTGTGGGTCTGATACTCGGGCGGATGAGAAAAATTTCCGCCTGGGGCGGAAAGGCGGGGATAGTAAATCCTACTGCACCCGTAAAGAAAATATTAAAATTATCCGGGCTTGAAAGCTTTGTTTCAGGCGGCGAAAGGAGCGGCTGCTGATATGCGTGACGTTACAAACTATATGAAAATTACCTTTCCGGGGTATTCAAAAAACGAGTCTGCTGCGAGAATGTGCGTTTGCGCCTTTGTTTCGCAGCTTGACCCCACAATAGAGGAGATTAACGATATAAAGGCGGCAGTTTCCGAGGCGGTTACAAACTGCATAGTCCACGGCTACCGTGATACAATCGGCGAAATAACGATGCAGCTAAAAATCATCGGCACGGATACCCTGTACATAAAAATCTCGGACAAGGGCTGCGGAATTGCGGACGTTAAGAAGGCTATGGAGCCGCTTTTTACAACCTGTCCCGAGGGAGAAAGGGCAGGGCTGGGCTTTGCGGTTATGGAAAGCTTTACCGACCGCTTAAAGGTTACAAGCCACGTCGGAAAAGGCACCTGCGTTATTATGCAGAAGAAGCTTAGCGTACGGAAATTGGGTAATGAACAGACTGACAGATGAATTTGTAAGCGAAAATATGGGGCTTGTACATTCCCTTGCAAACCGCTTCCGCAATCGTGGTATCGAGTACGAGGAGCTGGTTTCGGCGGGGTGTATGGGGCTTGTAAAGGCGGCAAGAGGCTTTGATGAAACAAGAGGACTTTGCTTTTCCACTTATGCCGTTCCTGTTATTTTAGGGGAAATACGGCGGCTTTTCAGGGACGGGGGAGCAGTCAAGGTAAGCAGAGGACTTAAGGAACTTTCCCTTAAAGTCGCCCGTTACAGGGAGCGCTTTTCCGCCGAGACGGGCAGAGAGCCTACTATAAGCGAAATTGCGGAGCATTTCGGCGAAAGCCCCGAAAATATAACCGAGGCGGTTTCTGCGGCACAGCCCACAATCTCCCTTACAGAAAGCGATGAAAGCGGCGGAGAGTTTGACCTGCCGGTAGAAGCGCCCCAGCTTAAGGCTACCGAGCTTATCGCTTTAGGGCAGTGCCTTGAATCCCTTTGCGCCGAGGACAGGAAGCTTATATATCTGCGGTACTGGAAGGGCAGTACACAAAGCGAAACGGGGAAGATTCTGGGAATGACCCAGGTTCAGGTTTCACGGCGGGAGAAGAAGATACTTGAGGGGCTAAGGGGGATGCTGGTTTGAATTTAATGAATGATGGTGGTGCGCTGCTGCGCAGCGGTATTAAAAAAACAGCCCGCAGGCTGCCGGAGCAAGCCTGCGGACATTACTGTTATATATTTGCCGTATTGTACCCGAAAATCCCGATAATCCGAAAATCACGGCAGCCCAGGGTTTTCAGGGAAACGCAGGTGTAACGGTCGGTGCAGACGATATAATCTGCCACTTTTCCCTCGCTGTCCTTTACTGTATCGGTTATTATGCACTGCAAAACAGGCTCGCCCTGCTCTGAAATCTGGATAATATCGCCCTTTTTGCCGCAGGCGCGGGGAAGCTCTCCTGCACAAAGACCGAAACCGGTATTTTTCAGGGCGTAATCGTAGAATTTATCCCGTAAATACCAGCTTTCGGAGCAGCCCGTCTTTTTCCGCTGTGTATTAACCTCGCTGTCGTACCATTTCCATTGGGTGTCCCCCTCGCCCTGGCAGTCCATAGGTATTCCCGAGGCGAAAAGGCATTGGGAGGTGAAATTTGCGTCGTCCTCGGGGTAGGAGCCGAAAAGGGTATCGCCGTTTCCTGCATTTTCAGCGAAAGAGGCGGCTTTTTCACGGTCGTAGCGGTACTCGGGAACGGGGCTGTCCATGCTTTCGGTTTCCTCGGGGAAAGCGGCGTAAAGGGCTGTCGTATCCTCTTTGAGCGCCGTGAGAGCGGCTTTTATATAGGGCGGAAAATATGTATAGGCAAGGTCGCTTCGGCCGTAGCCCGCCTTTTCTATCTCCCTGTCAAGCTGCTTTTCAGCCGCCGCTCTTGCGGCTCGGTCGGTGGTGTGGGCGGAGATAAGGGCGTCATTTTCTTTGGTGCTGATTGTAAAGAGGTGGCGCTCTTTTTTTATTTTTTGGGGCAGGGCTTCTCCGCCCTCGGAAAATTCTGCGGAAAGGGTAAGGGAAAGGTCGGTTGTGGCGGATTTTCTGCTTTCCTTCCGGCTTTCTACATTTATATATATAGTACAGCCGTCAAAAACAAAGGGCGAGGTAAGGCTTTCTGCAAGAAAAATTTCATAGTCAAGCGCCATTTCATCAAAAAGCTGGTCATCCGACTGGAAAGCGAAAAATTTTTCTATTTTTTCCGGAGCGAGATTACCGAGTCCTGCATAATAATAAGTAAAGAAACCGCTCAGCAAAGCCTGTTCCTCCTCGGTCAGAGAACTGCCCGAAAAGGAAAGGGAAACGGTGGTTTTTGAAACCGGCTTCTCCTCCGAGGCGTAAAGGTCGTGGTCGAGAATGTGGGTTATTGTGTTGTCCACGCCGAAATAGTCCCAGAGAAGAAAAAAGCCGACAACGTAGATTGCTGCCAGAACCACAACAATCAGCGCTGTCAGCGCAAATTTTCCACTTCGCATATCAGGACCAACCGCAGTCGTCGTAGTCAGCCCATTTTTCGGAGCCCTGGGTCTGCGCCAGCTTATATACTATATAAACAGCGCAGGTTATTATAAGCGCAACTGCTGCGAAAATCGGAATAAGAAACCCTGAACCGCCGTCCTTCTGGGCTGCGGGTGTATTTTTTTTGCTCATTTTTGCGTCCTTTCCCGGTGATGACACCGCCGACGGTATTTTTTTATATTATACCTTATAATATGGAAAATGTCAATCTTTTATTAAGGCGGGAGCTGAAATGTATATTTTTCTTTTTTGTGCAGGAAAATTAAGGGGAATTTTGGGGCATTTTGACGGCGAAAACCGTTTAAAACAGCGGTTTTGACGGCATTTTTACTAAAACTTGAAAAAGTAAAATTTTTTTCAAAAAAAGTGTTGACAAACCCCGAATGATATGTTATAATGCAATACGTTCCCGCAAAACGGAGAACAAAATCAGAACACAGCTTCGGCTGAAAAATTTTTTCAAAAAAATTGAAAAAAGGTATTGACAAGCTTAGAAAAATGTGTTATGATA
>JBJERK010000141.1:0-3547 GCA_051882255.1 Ruminiclostridium sp. | reverse complement strand
TTATACGGCGGAGGCTTCAGTATTCTGCTTGGCGTTCTTACAGCGGCATATATGTGGTCGCCGCTGCATTATCTTGGCTACCCCTATTCTGATACATATCTACAGCGTTTTCCCATCGTATATTTCTTTGAAACCGTTGTCTGCATCTACATAAACTACACTATTCTTGAATACAGGAAGCGGCAGGTTGACCTGCTTGAAATGGCGAAGCAGGCAAGCAGCACAAAGGGCGATTTCCTTGCGAATATGAGCCACGAGATAAGAACGCCGATGAACGCAATCGTTGGTATGTGCGAGCTTATTCTCCGCGAAAACGACATAAGCGAAACGGTAAAGGACTACTGCTTCAGTATCCAGAATTCGGGCAGAAGCCTGCTTTCCATAATTAACGATATTCTTGATTTTTCAAAGATTGAGTCGGGTAAAATGGAGCTTATCGAGGAGGAATTCAATATTGCCTCCACACTTAACGACGTTATAAATATGGCGATAACCCGAAAAGGGGATAAGCCGATTGAGCTTATTGTTAAGTGCAGTCCCGACATACCCGTAGGTCTTGTGGGCGACGAGCTTCGCATACGGCAGATTATGATAAATCTTGTGACGAATGCCATAAAGTTCACAAACCGGGGCTGCGTTACAATAAAGGTCTCCACAACGAAGCACGACTACGGAATAAATCTTAATGTTGCAGTAACCGATACGGGCATTGGAATTACACCCGAGGGGCTTGAAAAGCTGTTCAGCAGCTTCCAGCAGGTAAACACAAAGAAAAACCGCTCCGTGGAGGGAACGGGACTGGGTCTTGCTATAAGCAAGCGGCTTGTGTCCGCTATGGGCGGCTTCGTAAACGTCAGCAGCGTTTACGGCGAAGGCTCAACCTTCAGCTTTGTAATTCCCCTTAAGGTTTCGGAGGAAAAGCCCTTTGTTTCCCTTAAGGAGCCTGAAAAAATCCACGCCGCATTCTATGTTGATATGACAAAGTTCGGCTCTTCAAGGGTTGTAACCGAGTATTCCTCCCTTATTTCCGAAATGCGTAAGGAGCTTGATACCGACTTTGAGCTTTTCGATTCCTTTGCAGCACTGCAAAGGGCAGCTTCCGAGAAAAAGTACACCCATATCTTCTTCGGCAGAGAGGAATACTGCGCTAACCGGGCATTTTTCGAGGGTCTGCCCGAGGAAACAACTGCTGTTATTGTTCAGGACAGACTTGACGCAATTGAGCTGCCCGATAAAATGAAATGCATCTATAAGCCCTTCTACGTTATGACTGCCGCAACTGTTTTCAACAACGAAAACCTCCTTGCCAACATAAACGAGCGCAGAAACTCCACAATCCGCTTTGTTGCGCCTAAGGCGAGGGTGCTTGTGGTTGACGACAATATCATAAACCTTAAGGTTGCGGTTGGTCTTATGCGCCCCTATCACATGCAGGTGCTTACCGCAGACAGCGCAAGAGCTGCGATTTCAATGCTGCGCTCAAAGGACTTCGATATTGTGTTTATGGACCACATGATGCCTGAAATGGACGGCGTTGAGGCTACAAGAGAGATAAGGAAAATGGAAGGCTCATACTATAAGAACCTGCCTATTATCGCTCTTACCGCAAATGCCGTAAACGGGGTAAGGGATATGTATATTGCGGAGGGGCTAAACGACTTTATTGCAAAGCCTATCGAGCTTTCCGCCCTTGACCGTGTGCTGAAAACATGGCTGCCCCGTGAGCTTATACAGGCACCCTCCCGCAGAACCGAACGTATGCCCCAAAAGGAACAGAAAAAGGCGGCGGAAAAGAAGGCTGCGGCGGAAATCAGGCTGCTTGACGCAGAAACAGGAGCTTTCTATACCGGCGGAGATATGGAGGCATACAGGGAGATTCTTGAAATCTATGTGCGTAAGGCTAAGGAAAAGAACGATTATATCAGGAAGCTTTTCGACGAAAAGGAATGGAAGAATTACGTTATCGAGGTGCACGCCCTGAAAAGCTCCTCCCTTACCGTTGGCTCAAAGCCCTTGTCCGAGCTTGCAAAGGAGCTGGAGCTTGCGGGCAAGGCGGGCAATTACAGCCTTATCGAGGAAAAGAACGGCGCTATGCTGGAAATGTACGAAAAGGTAGCGGCGCTGGGCAGGGAATACCTTGGACTTTCAGATGAGCCTGCTCCCGAAGCGGAGGAAGCGCCCTCTGCCGAGGCAATTGAAGCTCTCACGAAGATAACGGCTGAAAAGGCGGGAGAATTTATCGAGCGTATAAAGGCAGCCTGCGCCGCCTTTGACGGAGACGAGGTTGCAAAGGTCTGTGAGGAAGCCGCAGGCTTTGCCGTGGGCGAAACTCCCCTTAAGCCGCTGTTTGAGCAGGTCAAGGCAGACGTGGACGACTTTGAGTATGACAGCGCCGCAGAAAAGGCTAATCAGATATACGACAAAATCAAGTAAATATAAACGAAACGGCAGACCAAAAGCAGTCTGCCGTTGTTTTCGTTTATTCGCTTTTCAGCTCTTCAATAATCCCGATAAAGAAGTCCTTTAACTCCTTAAGATTGTTTTCGTCGGGTGTAAAGTAAAGCTGTTTTTCGTCGGAATAGTAGAGTGTAAGCTTAAGTTCGTTCCCGTATTTTCCCTCTTCCCACTCCGTAACCTTCAGCTTCGTAAGCTTTTCTGAAATCCTGTTCCAGATTTCCTCGTTTACTGTTGTCCTATAAGAAACAGCCTGCTCGTTCTCGCCGTAATTAGCAAAAAACCACCATTCGCCCTCTGCCTTTTTGGTACACTGGAAGGAGAAATCGCTGTCCTTGCCGGAATGTGCATTACCTGTTGTAACGTAAACGCCATTGATTACAGGCTCGCTATACCATATTATTTCTCTGCCCACCGGGTGAACGGTTTCGCACAGAACATCAATCAGAGTGAGAAAACGTCTGTCACCGGGTTTTGGGTAGCTGTAGGTTGTTTCCTTGCCGTCCTCCCGCCAGGTAAGACGAAATACGTTGGTGTCACCGCCGTCAACAGGCTGAATATCGTCGACAAAGCCGCCCAGAGACTGAAGGCTGCCGCTGAAGCCGTTAAGAGACGGAAAACCGTTGCTGAAGCTGAAAGCGGTATTTTGTTTTCCTGATGGGTTAACAACCGTACCCTCGCCTAAAACCGGCAGTAATGCATTTACCGCCTTTTCTATATCCGCCCATTGAGCAGGCTCTATAGGCTGATGCTCGATAATTATTTCCTCGTTTAAGTCGCCGTCGTAATTGCTGATACCCTCCCAGGGATAGTAGCTTGCATAAACTATTTCCTTGTCGGCGATCCGGATAGAAATATCCATGCCGTAGGCTGTGCCGTTTTTGTAACTGTATTCAACTCCGCAGAGCATGGGCTTATTATTGTTTTCCAAGTCTTCCTCCTCCTTTTTTGCGGTTTCCGGCGCTTGGGTTCCTGCTGTTGCCGGAGCAGATGTTTCTTCGGATTTCGCTGTACTTTCCTCTGTTTTTGCAGTAGTTATTTCTTCGGATTTCGCTGTACTTTCCTCTGTTTTTGCAGTAGTTATTTCTTCGGA
>JBJERK010000140.1:0-3574 GCA_051882255.1 Ruminiclostridium sp. | reverse complement strand
GTGGAACATTTCCGAGGGTCCCGGCTGTACGCAGGAGAAGTAAACGGTTTTGCCCTGCTCCTTAAGGCGCCTGCATATATCGGACAGGGAGTTTACTCCCGACAGGTCTGCTACAGGCACGCCTCTTACCGAAAGAATAACGTACTCCGTATCCGCCATAACCACCTCTTCAAGCTTCTGCTCCAGCTTGCTTGCTGTACCGAAGTAGAGAGGGCCTGTTATATATACGACCTTTGTGCGGGAAAGCTTATCCATAGCGGCTTTATCCGCCTTAAGTCCCTCTGTATGTACGTCGCTTACGCTTACGGTCATATCCGAAACCTTAAGCACGAACATCGCAACCGAGAACACAACGCCGATTACAATCGCAATAGTAAGGTCGAAAATAACGGTAGCCGCCATTGTGATAAGGAACTGGAACATAGCGGTCTTTATTTTTCTGGAGAAAAAGTCCTTTATTGCAGCAAACTCGTTCATTCTTACAGCTGTTACAATAAGCACTCCTGCTAAAGCGGAAAGAGGAATACGGGACATTACCCCGCCGAGCAGGAACATTGAAAGAAGAAGCACAACGGAATGAATAACTCCCGTAAGCCTTGTCTGTGCGCCAGCCTTTATTGCAACGCTGGTTCTGGCGATTGCTGCGGTTGCAGGAACTCCGCCGAAAAAGGGAATTATCATATTGCCTACGCCCTGAGCGATAAGCTCCTGGTCGGAGTCAAGCTTCTCGTTCTTCATTCTTCCTGCGCTTGCGCCGCAGAGCAGGCTTTCGATAAGTCCGAGGGCTGCAATACTGATTGCGGGGAAGATAAGCTCCTTTACCTGAGACCAGTCTACTGCACCTAAATCAAGACGGTTTTCAAGGAAAAGGGTTTTCGGTATCTCGCCAACAACGCCAACGTCAAAATTAAAGATAAAGTTAGCCCCGGTAGCAAGGATAATTGCCACAAGAGAGGAGGGAACAACCGCATTCAGCTTTTTCGGGTACAGGAACATAAATAGAATTACGCCTGCGCCGATAAGAAGGGCGGTAAGGTTAAGCTGCTGAGGGGTTGTGAAGTAGCTTACTATCTTGTCAATGCTGCTTTCCCCGCTTGAAGTAAAGCCGGTAAGGTTATTTACCTGTCCGAGGGCAATAATAATAGCGATACCCGAGGTAAAGCCGGTAATAACCGGGGTCGGAATGAATGAAACAAGGCCGCCAAGCTTGAAAATTCCGCAGAGCAGCAGAATTACGCCGGAAATAAAGCAGGCGATAAATACGCCCTGAAGCTGATATTGGGCAACAAGGGAGATAAGTATTGCTGACATAGCGCCGGTAGGACCCGAAATCTGGTAGGAAGCGCCGGAAAGTACGCCGATTATAAGTCCTGCAAGCAAGGCGGTTACAAGACCTGCTGCTGCGTCAGCGCCGCTTGAAACGCCGAAGGCAAGGGCAAGGGGCAGAGCAACGGCGGCAACCGTTATGCCCGCAAGCAAGTCCTTGCTGAATTTTTTTGCATTATAGCCCGAAAACTCGGTTTTAAGCCGTGAAAGATAGCGTTTTAACATTTTGTTTTCCTTTCCTTTTGTCTTTTATCTTTATAGTTCACGCAATATTAAATATACGTCAAAATCCGACTTTTGTAAAGGTTTATCACGCCGAAATTTTCCTGCAATACCTGTTTAATATTAACATTTATCACAAAAGCCGCAGACCTGCCCCAAAAGAAGTAAAGGCATTATTTTATCAAAAACTATTGAAAATACCGCCGGGATATGATATACTATTAAAGTATAACACCGATAAATCAAAATGTGACTGAAAGGATACAGATATGGCTGAAGAAAATATATTCCCGAATCTCGAAAACGAGGAGCTTATTGCGGCTATGGAAGCCTTTAAGAAAGAGCCCTCTCCCGAAGCTCAGTCAAAGCTTGTAAACGAAGCCCTCAGAGCAAAGTATTTTGCTCCCGTTGAGGTTATCGACAAGGACGGCGTACCGCTTCAGGGCAGCGGAAAAATGCAGATACCCAAGGACGCAAAGTTCAATTTCAAGCTTATAAAGAACGCAGACGGCGATGAGTTCTTTATGCTCTTTACCGACATAAAGGAATTTCAGAAATGGAACAAGACGGATAAAATCAACACAATCGTTGTTGTATTCCCCCAGATGGCTCAGCTTACAATGAAGCGTGCCGACGTTGTAAAGGGCTTTGTAATAAACCCTATGAGCGAGAATATTATTTTCGACCAGCAGAATTTACAGAACATTCTTAACACCATAAACCGCCAGCTTGCTCAGCAGAAGGAGGGCGGCGAAAACGCTCCCGGGCGCAGGGAGGTAAAGCTCTACTTTGGAAAGCCCGCCAACGTTCCCGACTCTGTTCTTGACTCCCTTAGCAAGAACCTTGCAAAGCGCCCCGAGGTAAAAAGCGCTTATTTTACAATGATGAAGCAGGAGGAGCACGAGTTCTACCTGTTTACTCTTGATATTGACGCAGATAACGCCGCAGCAAAGAAAATTGCGGACTCCTTCTGTGCAACCGCAAAGCTGTTTCTTACAAAATTCCCGGTTATCGCCATGCCTGTTGACTCTCCCTACGGAGAAGGAGCAAAGAAGGTGGGCGAGCCGTTCTATGTGAAGGAATAAGAGGATTTTATTGCAGTAGATAAGCCGCCGGGGATTCCCTCGGCGGCTCAGCTTTTATAAAAAGTGAATTATCGGCAGCCTGAATACGAAGGCTCTTGAAATATACTGCCTGATATGGTACAATATAATAAAGGGGCGGACAACATGACCTACGACAAGAATAATATCGCAGAAATCCTTCGTCCTGTGTTTTTGAATTATAACGTGAATAAAGCCGTGCTGTTCGGCTCTGCAAGCAGGTCGGAAGCAACCGAAAACAGCGATATTGATATTGCGGTTGACAGCGGCTTAAAGGGACTGGCTTTTTTCGGCTTGCTTGAAGATGTCTGCAATCTTGTTGATTGCAGAGTAGATCTGATTGACACTCAGGATATAATATCCGATTCGATAATTGATAGAGAAATCAGAAATACAGGGGTAACAATATATGAACGAGCATGACAGAAAAACCTTCCGGAGTTAAGCTGTGAAATCGAAAAATATCTGAGCATAAATCAACCCCGAAAGGAAGCTTTCGGGGTTGTTGCTGTGTATTATGTATTATTGCCGAATAAATCACAAGCTAAAAAATATTGAACTTAGTATCATCAATCCAACATTGTGTGATTGATTTCTCGTGTGATTCGTGTGATTCGTGTGATTTCGTGTGATTTTCGATGCAATTCTGCCAATATTTACGCATTTTTGACTGCATTTTTGCAGTTTAGGCTGCAACCGAAAATCAAGAAAAAAGCCTGTATTAAGCGTTTTCCGCATAATACAGGCTTTTCTTTAGTGGGGTGGGGAGTGGGATTCGAACCCACGATCTTCAGTGCCACAAACTGACGCGTTAGACCAGCTACGCTATACCCACCATACCCTGCTGGCACGCCACACAGGATTCGAACCTGTGACCTACCGCTTAGAAGGCGGTTGCTCTATCCAGCTGAGCTAGTGGCGCA
>JBJERK010000139.1:0-3578 GCA_051882255.1 Ruminiclostridium sp. | reverse complement strand
TCCGGCACAGACAAGCTTTCACAGCTGAATGTGGGCGACGACGTTGATATGATTGCGCCTCTTGGAAACGGCTTTACGGTAACTGAGCTTGCTAACAATGAGAAAATAATCGTTGTGGGCGGAGGAATAGGCGTTCCGCCTATGCTGGAAACCGCAAAGGCACATAAAAATGCGGTTGCAGTTTTAGGTTTTCGCAGCTACGATAAAATTATACTTGCCTCGGATTTCAGAGCCGCAGGAGTTGAAACAATTATCTGTACCGACGACGGAAGCGTTGGCGAGAAGGGTACAATCGAGCAGCCCCTGAGAGAACAGCTTGAAAAGGGCGGGGTAGCGGCGGTTTACGCCTGCGGACCTAAGCCTATGCTTGCTGCGGTTATGTCTGCTGCAAAGCAGTACGGCGTTTTCTGCGAGGTTTCACTTGAGGAAAGAATGGGCTGCGGCGTTGGCGCATGCGTGGGCTGTGTATGCCGTGTGAACCGGGGCGGAGAAGAAAAAATGCTGAGAGTCTGCAAGGACGGCCCTGTATTCAACGCAGAGGAGGTAATACTGTAATGAAAAATCTTTCTGTTAATGTTGCAGGAGTAACCTTTCCGAACCCTGTTATTGCCGCTTCGGGAACCTACGGCTTCGGCGAGGATTACGCTCCTCTTTACCCCCTAAATAAGCTTGGCGGAATTTCCTGTAAGGGCACAACCCTCTGCGAAAAGCCGGGAAATCTCCCTCCGAGAATTGCTGAAACAAAGGGCGGTATGCTTAACTCCGTAGGACTTCAGAACCCCGGTGTAGAAGTGTTCATAAACAAGTATCTCCCTGAACTGAAAAAGAACGCAAATGTAGTAATTGCAAATATTGCAGGCGCTTCAATCGAGGACTACAAGGCGATTGCACAGCGACTTGATTCCACAGACGTGGATATGCTTGAGCTTAATATATCCTGCCCCAACGTAAAGCAGGGCGGAGCTACCTGGGGTGCAACCTGCGAGGGTGCGGCTGCTGTTACAAAGGCGGTAAGAGCTGCCACAAAGAAGCCCATAATGGTTAAGCTTACGCCGAATGTTACGAATATTACAGAAATCGCCAAGGCTGTTGAAGCCGAGGGTGCAGACTGCCTTTCCCTTATAAATACGCTTCTCGGAATGAGAATTGACATAAGAACCCGCCGCCCGATTCTCCACAATAACGTTGGCGGATTTTCGGGGCCTGCCGTTTTTCCTGTTGCAGTACGAATGGTGTGGCAGGTTGCAAATGCCGTCAACATTGACGTTGTTGGTATGGGTGGAATTTCCACGGCAGAGGAAGCTATCGAGATGATGATGGCGGGCGCAAAGGCGATTCAGATGGGGACTGCAATTTTTACCGACCCCTATTCGCCGCTGAAGGTCATTGACGGCATAGAAAAGTATATGACTGACAACAATATCGAAAATCTTTCGGAAATCTGCGGCTCGGTTAAGCCATGGTAACGAAAATTTATATAGTGCGCCACTGCGAGGCGCTGGGTAACCTTTCGGGAACCTTTCAGGGCAGCACCGACTGCGGCATATCCCAGCGTGGTGAGCTTCAGCTTAAGCTTCTGAAAAGCCGCTTTGCTTCTATTCCTCTTGATATTGCCTACTCTTCGCCTCTTAAAAGGGCAAGACTTACCGCAGAAGCGGCAGTTGGCGGACGGGATATAGAAATCATCACCGAAAACAGGTTTACCGAGATCGACGGCGGAAAAATGGAGGGCGCTCCATGGGATAAGCTGGGCGAGCTTTTTCCGGTTGAAGCCCAGCAGTGGTACTGCAATTTTGCCCAGTTCAAGGCTCCCGAGGGTGAAAGCGTAAGTGACGTATATAACCGTGCAGGCGAAACGTTCATAGATATTGCAAACAAGAACAAAGGCAGAACAGTGGGTATTTTCGCTCACGGCTGCGCTATCCGTACAATCCTTTGCAGGCTTAAGGGTTATCCTGTTTCGGGAATTGACAATGTGGGCTGGACGGATAATACAGGCGTAACCCTTGTGGAAATGGACGAAAATGGCGATTTTTCGGTAATTTTCGAGAATGATATAAGCCATCTCAAGGATACCCCGGAAGCCCTGCCTTACAGACCATTTGATAAAGATAACAAATAATATTGAGATAAAGGAGATGAGAGCCTTGTCGGAAAACAGAACGACAGTTGCAAGGGCGATGGTTGAGTGCCTTAAGGCTGAAAATGTGAAGCACGTTTTCGGCTATCCCGGCGCAGCAATATGCCCGTTTTACGATGAGCTTCTTTCATCGGATATACAGCACATTCTTGTGCGTCACGAAGTAAACGGCGGTCACAGCGCCAGCGGCTACGCCCGTATTACGGGACGTCCCGGTGTATGCATCGCGACCTCCGGTCCCGGCGCAACAAATCTTATAACCGCAATCGCTACCGCCTATATGGACAGTATCCCCCTTGTTGTGATAACAGGACAGGTAAACTCCGACCAGATAGGCAGGGACGTTTTCCAGGAGGCGGATATTACCGGCTCCGCCGAGCCTTTCGTGAAGCACAGCTTTCTTGTTAAAGACCCTGAGGAGATATGCACAGCCATTAAAAAGGCGTTCTATCTTGCAGGAACAGGCAGACAGGGTCCTGTGCTTGTGGACGTACCTATGGACGTTCAGAAGATGGAATGTACATTTAACTACCCCGAAAAAATCGACATTCGTTCCTATAAGCCCCGCACCGAGGGCAACAAGCTTCAGATAAAGCGTGTTGCCGACGCTGTTGCAAGGGCGAAAAAGCCTCTTATTTGTGCGGGCGGCGGCGTTTTTGCCTCCGACGCTATGGAGGAGCTGAGAAAATTCAGCGAGCGCTGCGAAATTCCTGTAATCAACACCATGATGGGGCTCAGCAATATGGATATGTCCCACCGCCTTTACTTCGGAATGCTTGGTATGCACGGAGTAAGAGAGGCAAATTACGCTGTTGCGGGCTGTGATTTGTTTATTCTTTTAGGTGCAAGAGTGGGTGATCGGGCGGTTACTGCTATAAAGCAGCTTAGCGGTGTTGAGGTAATCCATATTGACATCGACCCCGCAGAAATCGGCAAAAATCTTCCTGCCACAACGCCGATAGTCGGAAACTTAAAGGTAATTTTAAATCAGATTTTAGAAATAGCTCCCGAAATTCATCATACCGAATGGGTAGAGGAGCTTACCGCAGTTAAAAACAGGGCGGAGGAGAAGCCGCTTACTGCACCAAAGGGCTGCGTAAATCCGAAAGCGTTCATAAAAGAGCTGAACAGGCACATTGACGGCGACGGGGTTATCGTTGCGGACGTGGGGCAGAATCAGATATGGACTGCAAACAATATTTTTCTTACAAAGGGCAGGTTTATGACCGCAGGCGGAATGGGCACAATGGGCTATTCGCTTCCCGCCGCAATCGGTGCGAAAATAGCCGCTCCCGACAGGCAGGTAATTTCAATCTGCGGCGACGGAAGCTTTCAGATGCAGTTTATGGAGCTTGCGACCGCTGTCCAGCACGGTGTAAATGTAAAAATAATCGTGATGGTGAATAACTATCTTGGAATGGTTCGCGAGGTTCAGGAA
>JBJERK010000138.1:0-3588 GCA_051882255.1 Ruminiclostridium sp. | reverse complement strand
TGTGGTTATTCTTGCGCTTGCTCTTGTATGCGTTCTTGTTATGATTCTTATGACGCAGAAGGTTATGAGCCCCATGCTGGATATGCTCAAGACAATGAAGGAAATCAACTCGGGCAACACCGAGGAGCGTATCGATTCCTCCAGAATGAGCAGAGAGTTCGCACGTATGGCGGATACCTTCAACAACATGGTTGACGAGGCGCTGCTCAGCGAAGAGCTGCACAAGACAATTTCCGACCTGTCGGATAATATGCTGTTCGAGTGGGACTTCGCAAAGGAGGTTATGTTCGTATCCAACAACTTCAAGGAGAAGATTGCCCTGGACGTAAGCGACGCAACCTTAAGCAACGGCAAGTTCATCGACTCCATGATGAGCGAGGAGGACAGCGACAAGTACAAGAGAGATATAAACCAGCTCTTCAAGAGCAAGGACGACGTTGGCGGCGAGTACAAAATCAAGAACGCCCAGGGTCAGGATATGTGGGTTGCTATGAGAGCACACTGCATTACCGACCGTCTTGGTGAAATTCTCCGTGTAATCGGCGTACTTACCGATATAAACAGCGAGAAGAACGCAACCCTTAAGCTTGCTGAACGTGCAAGCTACGACTTCCTCTCACAGCTCTACAACAGAAACACCTTCGAGCGTGAGTTCCAGGCAGAGCTTGACAGAAGCCAGAACAAGAAGGTTGCAGCCCTCTTTATCGACGTAGACGACTTCAAGTTCATCAACGACCGCTACAGCCACGCAGTAGGCGACGAGGTAATCAAGTTCGTTGCCGACGTTATCAAGAGCAAGTCGGGCGAAACAGGCTTTGCAGGACGTTTTGGCGGCGACGAGTTTGTACTCTGCGTTTCCGACCCGAAGCTTGTTGAGAACGTTGAGGTTCTCTCAATGGATATTATCGACGACCTGTACAGCGGCTACTACTCCAAGTCGGTTGATACAACCCTCAATATCAAGGCAAGTATCGGTATTGCGATTTATCCCGACCATGCAACAGACGGAAGAACCCTTGTCGGCTGCTCCGACGCAGCTATGTACTTCGTTAAGAAGAACGGTAAGGCAAACTACCACATCTACGACCCGGCGGATTCCGAATCCCTCGAGGGCAATCATTCCTACTCTCTCTGATCCTGTGTTTTATAAAGCACACGGTATTGCCGGCTGCGGCGCTGCCGTGTGCTTTTGGCTATACGGAGGTTTTCAATGGCGAAAATTATTGCAGTTACAAATCAGAAGGGCGGCGTTGGTAAGACAACAACCTGCTCGGGTCTTTGCGGCTGTCTTTCAAAGCTGGGCAAAAAGGTGCTTGCGGTTGACCTTGACCCACAGGGCAACTTAAGCTTCAGCCTTGGCGCAGACGGGGACAGCACCTACACCATCTACGACGTTTTCAAGGGCACGGTGGATATATATGACACAGTTCAGCACTGCCCGGAATGTGACGTTATACCCTCGAATATCCTGCTTTCGGGAGCGGAGCTTGAGCTTACCTCTGTTGGCAGGGAGCATATACTAAGAGAACATCTGTCTACGATTGCGGGGGACTACGATTTTGTAATAATCGACACGCCGCCTGCACTTTCAATACTTACCATAAACGCCTACACCGCTTCCGAGCAGCTTATAATCCCCATGGTTCCCGAAATCCTTTCCCTTCAGGGCGTAGCCCAGCTTAAGGAAACGATTTTTGCAGTCAAGAAGTACTACAACAAGAGCCTTGAGATACGGGGAATACTGCTCAATAAGTACTCTCCCCGACTTGTGCTGACTAAGGAGGTTGAGGAGCTGGCTAATATTATTGCAGAACAGCTTGATACCGACGTTTTTGAGCAGAAGATAAGCGGCAGCGTTATAATTGCGGAAGCCCCTGCCCACGCAAAAACCATAACCGAATACGCTCCCCGCTCAAAGTCCGCCCGTGAGTTTATGGACCTTACATACGAGTTTTTAGGGCTTGAAAAGCCGAAGAGAACAGAGCAGAAGCTTGGCAGAGGCCGTCCGCCAAAGCACAGGCAGCCCATATCCTGAGAGGTGAGAGATGGCTCATACTGCAAAAACCGATAAGGTTATGAGGCTTTTCGGGGAGGAGAAGACGGCGGTAAATCCTGCGGTGAAGCCCCCTGAGCGGGAGGCTGTTCCCCCTGTTTTCGTAAAGAGCAACTGCGGCTTTCAGCTGGTGAACGTGGCGTTTCTGCTGATAAATGAGCAGGTGGGCGGGATTATGGAGCGGTTCAACTGCTGTATGTGCGAAAAATGCGCCGGGGCGGTTGTTTCCGAGGCGCTTAAAGCCCTTCCCTCGGAGTTTATCCGGGTGCGGAAGAAGTCCGACGAGGCTGCGGTGAACGAAGCTGCGGCGGGGCTGAGAACTACTGCAATAAAGGTAATTACAAAGGCGGTAATTTCGGTTAAGGCTAACCCGCCCCACGGGGAAAAGTGAATATAAAAAGCAAATCACAGCCGCAAAACCCGAAGGGGTTTGCGGCTGTTTCTGCGCCTCGCTTTGCGGGGCGCAGAAGTTGCGGCGGCGAAGCCGCCGCAAAAAAAGTGCCGCCGCATAAATGCGGCAGCACCTGTTACCTGAATATTACTTTGCGTAATCCACAACTCTGCTTTCCCTGATAAGATTAATCTTAATCTGTCCGGGATATTCCATTTCCTTCTCGATTTTCTGAGCGATTTCTCTTGCGAGAACAACCATTTTAGCATCGTCAACCGAGTCGGGCTTAATCATTATGCGGATTTCTCTGCCTGCCTGAATAGCGTAGGACTTATCAACTCCGTCGTAGGAGGAGCAGATTTCCTCAAGCTTCTGGAGGCGCTTGATATAGTTTTCGTAGTTTTCGCTTCTTGCGGCAGGACGCGCTGCGCTGATAGCGTCGGCTGCCTGAACGAGGGCTGCGATAACGGTTCTTGGCTCAACGTCGCCGTGGTGGGCTTCAATTGCGTGGATAACGTCGGGGCTTTCCTTGTACTTCTTGCAGACGTCAACGCCGATATGGACGTGGGAGCCTTCGATTTCGCTGCTGAGCGCCTTTCCTATATCGTGGAGCAGGCCTGCTCTGCGGGCAAGGGCTGCGTCAACGCCAAGCTCGTCTGCCATCATACCTGCAAGGTGAGCGACCTCGATAGAGTGAACAAGCACGTTCTGGCTGTAGGAGGTACGATAGTAAAGACGTCCGATAAGCTTTACAAGCTCGGGGTTAAGACCGTTTACGTTGGTTTCAAGGATAGCTCTTTCGCCCTCCTGCTTAATCTTCTGCTCAACCTCGCGCTTAGCACGCTCAACCATTTCCTCAATGCGGGTGGGGTGGATACGGCCGTCCTGAATAAGTCTTTCAAGGGCGATTCGGGCGATTTCACGGCGCACCTTGTCGTGGCTTGAAAGGGTGATTGCTTCGGGGGTATCGTCGATTATAAGGTCAACGCCTGTAAGCTGCTCGAGGGTTCTGATATTACGTCCCTCTCTGCCTATGATTCTGCCCTTCATTTCGTCGTTGGGCAGTGGAACTACGGAAACTGTCATTTCGGAAACTGTTTCCGCCGCAAGTCTTGCGATAGCAAGGGAGATATAGCCTCTCGCC
>JBJERK010000137.1:0-3588 GCA_051882255.1 Ruminiclostridium sp. | reverse complement strand
ATTTCCCCGCTCAGTACCTTTTCCAACAGCTCCTGCGAGCTGTCCTCGGTAACAAAAACTCTTATTCCGGGGAAATTGTGGCAGAAGGCAACAATACTTTTAGGAAGCATACAGGAGGCGCGGAAAATTGTTGCGCCAACCCGAAGAGTACCTGTTTTAAGGTCTGCCATATCCGCCAGTTCATTGCGCAGATTTTCCTCGATTGCCCTTATCTGCATAGCCGAGCGTATATAAGCTTCTCCTGCGGCAGTCAGCTTTATCGGCGTTGAAGAACGGTCGAAAAGGGTAGCGCCAATCTGATTTTCCACATTCATAATATACTGACTGAGAGAGGGCTGGGACACGGAAAGGGACCTTGCCGCCTTAGAAAAGCTGCCCTGCTGAGCAAGGGCAAGCACATATTCGATTTGCTGTGAGGTCATATTTATCCTCCTTGATTGCAAAAATTCCGGTTATAGGACTATAATATCACAATTATAATGTTTTTGCAAGCAGGAATTTATTTCAGTACTAATTTTTTGAACATTCTTCATATTTGTCGAAAAATTGCATAAATTTCACAGTTCCGAGGAAAAAGCACATGGGAAGATTGTTGACATATTTTTATTATTTTGCTATAATTTTTATATGCAGGCTGCAATACCGGCAGTTTCGCAAAGCAGACTATAGCTCCATAGAGCAACGATTATATATCACCGGTGCCGGGCAGTTTATCGGCAGCCCGAGTAATTCTGAAGGGACAATTATTATGTATAACGGTCACAGAATCATTTCCCTATGCATCAGCAAGGCAAGCAGCGAACGAAACTTTGAATTTATACAGGCTCTCAATCAAGCTGTTATCAGCTATAATTACAGGCTTTTCATCTACCACACCTGCTCCGACCTCTACTGGAAGACAAAGTGCGAGGAAGGGGACAAGGCGGTATTCGAACTGATTGATTACAGCGTTACCGACGCCCTCATCATATTTGACGAAGCTTTCCACGACAAGGATTTTGCAGACAAAATAGTAGACGGCGCCTTACATAACGGTATTCCCGTTATATCTGTCGGTGCCGTCCGAGAAGGCTGTATAAGCTTTATGTTTGACTACGAAAAGGGCTTTGAACAGATTGTGCGCCACATTATCGAATTCCACGGAATAAAGAACACCTGTTTTATTGCAGGGCAAAAGGGAGAAGCCTGCTCCGAGCAGAGAATTGCCGTATATAAGAAAGTGCTTTCGGACAACAATATTGATTTTTCGGGAAGCAGGCTCTTCTACGGCGATTACTGGTGGTGGCCTACCCAGTGCGCCGTTGAGCAGATAATAGACTCGGGGGATATTCCCCGTGCAGTGATATGCGCCAACGACATGATGGCTATAACCGTATGCGAAATCTTCAGGAAGCACGGTTACAGAGTGCCCGAGGATATAGCCGTTACAGGCTTTGACGGTACCCGTGAGGCTATAAGCTGCAATCCGCCGCTTACTACCTGCAAATGCAGCTTCGATAATGCGTCGGAAAAGATTGTCGGCGTCCTCGAACGTGTATTCAGCGGAAAACCGACAGACAAGCTCAACCTGATTGATTTTTCGCCGATAATTTACAGCTCCTGCGGCTGCGGCGGGAAATCAACGGGAATAAATTTCGGAGAAATGCTAAAAAAGACGGAAGACCGCTTTGTGCATTATCAGGACGATGAGCGCTCTCTTTATGAGCTGACCGAAATTATAACCTCCTGCAAAACAGTCGGGGATTTTTCCGAGCGGCTTGGGCAATTCAATTTCTACGGCACCTGCATTGTTCTGAACAAGGACTGCTTTGACGGAAGCGTAAATCCGGCTCAATACTCACGCAGCGCCACCTTCGATGAAGAAATGACCGTTGTGTATTCCTCCGATAAAAACGCAGATAATATTCCCTGCTCCATAAAACGCAGCAGCATTACTCCCGATTTTCCCTATCTTTTAGAGCAGCCAAATCCGCTTGTATTCAGCTCTCTGAGTTATCTGGGATACCCTATGGGATATGTCTGCTTTTCATTCAACACAGACCCGGACAATTACTGCAAGATTCATCAGTTTGTAACCGCCCTTAACAACACCATAGGCAGCTATCGCTCCGTAAAATATCCGGAATATCTGTCAAGTCATGATTTTCTGACGGGCATGTACAACCGCAGCGGATTTTATCGGGAGCTTCCTCATCTCATAAGCCGTGCAGGCAACAATGATAAAATTTTGGTTGCAAGCGTTGACGCTAACGGGCTAAAGAGAATCAACGATAAATTCGGGCATGACAGCGGCGATTTCGCCATAAAGAGCGTAGCGGGCGCTATTGCCTCCCTGCCCCTTGAGAATAAGATATGCGGGCGCTTCGGCGGAGATGAATTCGTGATATGCGCCGTATCATCGGAAGAGACAGCCGATGAAAAAATTAAGCAGCATATTCTTGACAGCATCAGCGAATTAAATCGTACTGCCAACAAGGAATTCAGTATTTCCGCAAGCGTCGGAGTATTCACATCAGAGCCGGATAATTTCGATTTTTCTTATGCCCTGAAACAGTCGGACGACCTTATGTATATAATGAAGATAGGTCACCCCGACAGAAGAAAAAACTGATAGTATGCCGCCGGTAACGGAACTCATATACCCCTGCCGTCAGGCTCACAGCGTAGTTCTGCATAACGCCTGAGCTTGTCGGCTTTTTAAATCAGTTTTCTTGATTGTATTCTCGTATTACAATACCCAATACATACAGATTACTCCGTCCGATAGCTGAAATCCATTCTTTTCATAAAATCGTTTTGCAGGAGCTTGTTCATGTGTGTAAAGAACAATTCCGGCAAGCCCATGTTCTTTACTGTACTCTTTCAGTTTATCAATTAATTTTGTTCCTATTCCGGAACGTTGTTTTTTCGGGTCTACAATCAATTCATCCACATGAATTTCGTCATTATTCCAGCTAACCTTTTTACAGCCAAAGATTGCTCCGTCAATTACTCCTTCATTTTCAGATACAAATCCGATAAACTTAGGATTGTTGGCATAATCCGAAAGATACAATTCTGCTCTCTCCTGCGTCCATACGCATCCCCAGTTCTCCTCCGAAAACGCTTCTCTGAAAATTCTTGCACACTGTATTAAATCACTCGTTTCGTATTTCCTGATCATCAGGTTTTTTCCTTTCTCTAAAATAGAAATAATTATTCCTGCAAATTCTTAGTGTCACAGATATTTCAGGCAAATATCTGCAATTATCAATTTTCAAAAAAGAAAACATCCGCAGGAGTTCCGTCTTCATAGTTTACTTCCTCGTTGGGATAATTCCTGACCAGACGAAAGTTACCCGATGTGTACTCGTTGATTACATTATCCCAGAAGGCTACAGAAGCTGTATTATGAGGATGCCTCTTCAGCTGCCATTTTCCGTGATGCATATCAAATACCCGAAAAGCCGCTTCCTTTCCATAGCCCATTCGTCTGTATTTGTTCATAACGAAAAATTCTGATAAGCAATAATCTGTCGCCTCTTCCGGCGCTTCGGGATAGTCGCTTACAAGTATCAATCCGGCAAGCTTTCCATCCGCTTTGATAAA
>JBJERK010000136.1:0-3594 GCA_051882255.1 Ruminiclostridium sp. | reverse complement strand
ATTGTTCCGCCGTAGATAGAGGAGGAAGCAACAAAGCTGTCTCCTGCCTCGCAGATATTGAGTATTGAGCAAAGGGAAGCCGCCTGACCGCTGGAGGTGCACATAGCAGCAGCGCCGCCCTCCATATCCGCAATTTTCTTTTCAACCGCGTCGGTGGTAGGGTTAGCAAAGCGGGAGTAGATAAGACCTGCGGTAGGGTCGTCGAAAACGTGTGCAACAGCGTCGGTGGAGTTGTAGACGTAGGTTGTGCTCTGGTAAATCGGAACTACTCTCGGCTCTCCGTTCTTGGGAGAATAGCCCGAGTGCAGGCATTTTGTTTCAATATTCATAATTATTCTGTCCTTTCGGGTGATAATAGTGTATTTAAAGCCTATTATATCACAAAAAATCCCGTTTGTCATTATTTTTCCGAAAAAATAACCGAAAGCAGCAGAAATTTTCATAATTTTCAAAATTGGACAAAATCAACAATAATCATTATGCAAATTGCGTATTGTGAAAAGGGGCGTAATTGTGTATAATAAAATATTATATCAGATTTGAGAGAGGTGTTTCCTGTTATGGTACTTATAAGAGCAATTGTCCGTCCCGAAAAATCCGCCGAGGTTATGGAGGCGCTTGCCGACGAGGGATTTCCCGCCGTTACAAAGCTGGACGTTTTCGGAAGAGGCAAGCAGAAGGGCATACAGGCTGGCGGCGTTATTTATGACGAGCTGCCGAAGGATTTGCTTATGATAGTATGCGAGGACTGTAACAAGGACAAGATAATTTCGATTATAATGAAGAGCGCCCGCACAGACCAGGGCAATCCCGGCGACGGAAGAATTTTTGTTATGCCCGTTGAGGAGGCGTACACCATAAGCACCGGCGAAGCCGGACTCTGAGGAGGACGCTATGAAGGAAATTCTTGCTTTTATACGGGTAAATAAGGTAGCGGATACGAAAAAGGCTCTCGACCTTAACGGCTTTGCAGGCTTTTGCTGCCGCAAATGCCTCGGACGAGGAAAAAAGCCTGTTCTTCCCGACCCTTCGGGTGCATTTTTCGCAGCGGGCGACAGTAATTCTTCTTCCCACAGACGGCTTATAGCAAAGCGGCTGTTCAGTATTGTTGTGGCAGACGACGATGTGCCAAAGGCGGTAAAGCTTATAATAGACGCAAATCAGACAGGCGCTCCCGGAGACGGAAAAATATTCGTTATCCCCGTATATGAAACCTGCTGTATAAGAACAGGCGAGCGAACCAGCGACGACCTGTAAAAAACGAAAAGAAACAAATAACCTGAGGGAATTTCTCTCAGGTTATTTTTGAATAGCCCACTTATAACAGAACTTTTTTGCAGGAAATGCGTTATATAGAATGAGGAGAGATTTTGAGAGCTTTTGAAGGGGGCTAACGCCGCCCCCTTCACCCCGGCGGAAACGTGCGACGTTTCATCCGTTTGAAGCTTGATTACTGCATTTGCTTGCGGGGCGACTTTTGGCGCACATTCGCAGTTCTTGTGGTTGTGCTGTTGTGGGGCGGTTTTGCTTAGTGGGTAAGTAATGATTATTGATGTACTCATAATCTGTTCTGAACGCCCGCCACTACACCGCGAAGCGTCTGAAAGTTTTTGCGCAGCTTGCTGCGTAGCTTCTTTTCAAAAAGCGTCCTATCTTTTTTCTCTTATTCTCTCGCCCTCTCACACCCTCTCCAACATCTCACAAGTAAAATCTCCCCTGTATCCGCCGAGATACAGGGGAGATTTTAAGGCAATACCGCATAATTATTGTCGCAGGATTGCGCAGTCAGATTTTTCGTCAGATTGTGCCGTAATTCCGCAGGCATACTCTATGTATGTCAAGGGATTACGGTGCAATATGGCGGAAAAGATGCAAGCAAGCGTACGGCAAAGGCGTTAGCCGTTAATTGTGCGGTGTTGCCTTAGTGCTTGTTTACGCCGAGGACGCCGCCGGTGCAGCCGGTTATAACGGCGGTAAAGGTTTTTGCGAGAGCTGAGGAGCCGTCTAAAGTTCCGCAGATAAGAGCGCCGAGAACGCATAGCGCAATAAGTATAACAGCGCAGCGAAAACCGTGCCGCAGCCCGCTTCGGGTCTTTATCTTTCCGCAGATATAACCCGACAGCATACAGCCTGCACCTAAGGAAAAAAGAGAAAGAAAGCCCGCAAAATAGGGCGGCAGACCGAAAACGTACATTATAAGCGCAGAGAGAAGCAGAAAAATAACCGCCGCCGCTGCGCCTGCCGCCGTTGAGAGAACGTAGGTTCCCGCCCTTTTTGCAAGCTCAGTGTATTTGCTTGTTTCGGACAAAGCCATCACCTCATCAAAATGTATGAGGACAGACTTCCGATTATGACGCTATTTGCAGCATATATTTTCTACCCGCCTTCGGCGGATAGAAAATATATGACGTTTGCCATAGCTTATACAGCTTCAAATTGGCTGTTGTATAACGTTGCGTAGAAGCCGCCTTTTTGGAGCAGCTCGGTGTGATTGCCCTGCTCAATTATATTTCCGTCCTTCATTACAAGAATTATATCTGCGTCACGGATTGTTGAAAGACGGTGAGCAACGATAAAGCTTGTCCTGCCCTGCATAAGGCGGGAAAAGGCGTCCTGTATCTTTATTTCCGTTCTTGTGTCGATTGAGGAGGTCGCTTCGTCAAGAATAAGCATAGGCGGCAGACAAAGCATAACACGGGTTATGCAAAGCAGCTGCTTCTGACCCTGGGACAGTGCGCCGCCGTCCTCGCCGATAACGGTGTCGTAGCCGTTTTTCAGCCTCTTTATAAAGCCGTGGGAGTGGGCTGCCTTAGCCGCCGCAATTATCTCCTCCTCGGTAGCCTCGGGCTTGCCCATAGTTATATTTTCCCGTATAGTTCCGCTTTTGAGCCAGGTTTCCTGCAAAACCATTCCGTAGGAGGAGCGCAGGCTGTTTCGGGTTACGTCCCTTATGTCCTCCCCCTCAACCGTTATTTTTCCGCTGTTTACGTCGTAAAACCGCATAAGCAGATTAATAACCGTAGTCTTTCCGCAGCCGGTAGGTCCTACAATTGCAACTCTTTGTCCCGGCTTTACGGTAAGGTTGAAATTCTCAATAAGCTTCCGGTCGGGAGTATAGGAGAAGCTTACGTTCTGAAGAGCAACGTTGCCCTTTACGTCGGAAAGCTGCTTAGCGCCTTCGTCGGAGGGCTGAGGCTCGGCTTCTATAAGCTCAAATACTCTTGCGGCGCAGGCAAGTGCGTTCTGTAATTCCGTAACAACTCCCGAAATCTCGTTAAAGGGCTTGGTGTACTGGTTTGCGTAGCTTAAAAAGCAGGACAAAGCGCCTACCGTAATGCCGCCGTTTATTGCAGCCAGCGCTCCGAAAAGTCCGACTGCGGCATAAACGATACTGTTTATAAATCTTGTGCAGGGATTTGTAAGGGAGGAGAAAAAGGTTGCCTTAAGAGAGCATTTCTCCAGTCTGTCGTTAATCTCGTCAAACTGCCCGCAAGCCCGTTCCTCATAGGAAAACGCTTTTACAATCTTCTGATTTCCTATCATTTCGTCAATAAAGGCAGTCTGCTCTCCTAAGGTAGCAGAGCGGAGCCAGAT
>JBJERK010000135.1:0-15300 GCA_051882255.1 Ruminiclostridium sp. | reverse complement strand
TTTAGTGGACGTTTTTGGCAATATTTTAATAGGCATAATCGAGGAGGGGCTGATGTACGCTCTGCTTGCGCTGGGCATGTACATAACCTACAGCCTGCTGGATTTCCCCGACCTTTCGGTTGACGGAACCTTTCCCCTTGGGGCGGTTCTTACCGGCGTACTTATAATGCAGGGCGTAAATCCCTGGCTCTGTCTTCTTATTTCCTTTGGTGCAGGTATGCTTGCGGGCACAATTACGGGTATTCTCAACGTTAAGCTTAAGATTATACCCCTGCTCTGCGGAATTATCATGTATACCGCTATGCTTTCCGTAAACCTTGTCATTATCAAGTCGGGCACGGGAGGAATGGCGATTGCCTCCTTCTTTAACGGGGAGACAATCTTCAATTCCGGAATAGCAGAGCTGCTCCCAAAGAGCGTAGGCGGCTTTTACCTGCGAACAGCGGTAATTTCCCTGCTTCTTGTGGTTATCTGCAAGCTTATTCTTGACCTTTATCTTAAGACAAAGAACGGGCTTCTGCTTCGTGCAACAGGCGACAACGAACGCTACACCGTTATGCTTGCCTGCAACCCCGGCACGGTAAAGATTTTCGGTCTTGCTCTCGGAAACGGCTTTGCGGCGCTGGCAGGTTCGGTTATCGCCCAGAATAAAGGCTCCGCCGACCAGCAGATGGGCGTGGGAATGGTGGTTTTAGGTCTTGCTTCGGTAATCATCGGTCTCAGCGTATTCAAGGGCATAAGGTTTTTCAAGGGCACTACAATGGTTATTTTAGGCAGCCTGCTCTACAAGGCTTCCTATCAGATAGTCCTTGAGCTTGGACTTCCCACCGAGTACAACAACCTCCTTAAGGCGGTAATATTCCTTATTGCGCTTATACTGGGCGGAAATCAGATTTCAAGGCTTATAAAGTCCTTAGTACGCAAGGAAGGACGGGAAAAGGCAAATGCTTAGTCTTAACAATATCGGAATGGTTTTCAACAGAGGTACTATTGATGAAAGCACGCTTTTCGACAACTTTGCCTTTCACGTTGATAAGGGCGAGTTTGTTTCGATAATCGGCTCAAACGGAAGCGGAAAAACTACCCTCCTTAACCTTATCTGCGGCACAAAGAAGCCTGATTCGGGCAGTATTATTTTCAAGGACAGGGACATCACAAAGCTTCCCGAACACAAAAGAGCCGCCTTTATCGGAAGAGTTTTGCAGGACCCGAGGCTTGGCACCTGCGGCAATCTTACCATACTTGAAAATATGGCTCTTGCCGACAACAAGAACAAGTCCTACGGTCTTTCCTTCAGCGTAAACAGGAAAAGAACGGATTATTACAGGACTTTGCTTGAAAGCTGCGGAATGGGACTTGAAAACAGAATGAGCGTTCCCGTAGGCAATTTAAGCGGCGGACAGCGGCAGGCTCTCGCCCTTATAATCGCAACAATGACGGATATTGAGCTGCTTATTCTTGACGAGCATACAGCAGCCCTTGACCCGAAATCCTCGGAAACCCTTATGGAGATAACCGACAGGGTCGTTTCCGAAAAAAAGCTGACGACTGTTATGGTTACCCACAATCTGCGCTTTGCAGTCAGCTACGGAAGCAGGCTTGCTATGATGCACGAGGGCAGTTTTGTCCTTGATATAAGCGGCGAGGAGAAGAAAAAGGCTTCGGTTGATGATTTACTGGATAAGTTCAATCAGATTAGCATTGAAAACGGAAATTAACGTCGAAAATAAATAGTAACAATCTCACGAATAGGCTTGCAGCCCTTTCGTGAGATTTTTCTTTACTTTTTGGCTTAATTGTGATATAATCATAGTGTATAAATTTTATCTAAAAGGAAGGCTTTTTATGAAGCTTATTTTTGCTATTGTAAATAACGACGATTCCCACGCTGTTTCTGCCGCACTTATGAAAAACGGCTTTTTCTCAACAAAGCTTGCTTCAACAGGCGGCTTCTTAATGGCAGGAAATACTACCTTTATGATTTGCTGCGAAACCGCTTCGGTTGACGATGTTATTGCTGTAATTGCGGCAAATTCCCGCAAAAGAAAGCAGTATGTTCCTACTGCCGCTTCATTCACGGCGGAAAGCGCACCTGTAAGCTATCCCGTTGAGGTAAGCGTTGGCGGCGCAACAATTTTCGTTACGGATATTGAGCGGTTCGAGAAGGTATAATGAAGTTATACGGAAAAAAGCGGGCAATAGAAGCTCTTTCCCGTTTTAAGTCCTCGGGCAGGTTTCCTCATGCTCTGCTTATCCTGGGTGAGGAAGGCTCGGGAAGAAGAACGCTGGCGGAATATGCGGCTATGCTTTACCTCTGCGATAAAGAGGGGGCTGTTCCCTGTATGAGCTGCCGTGAATGTACCCGTATTGAGGGGCGTATTCACCCGGACGTTGTGTATCCGCTGGAAGCTTGCGGGGGAAAATATACCGCAGAGGGACTGCGGGCTTTGATTGCGGAGTGCTGGAAGCAGCCAAACGACGGGAAGCTTCGTATCTGCATTTTCGAGAAGCTGGACGAGATGAGCGTCGTTTGTCAGAATGCGCTTTTAAAGTTCATAGAGGAGCCGCTGTCCTTTAACAGATATATTTTTACCGCAGAAAGAAAGTCTGCCGTCCTTGAAACCGTGCTTTCAAGACTTACGCCGGTTGAATGTGACAAGGCGGATATGGCGGAGTTTTCCGCTGCTCTCTCGGAGCATAATATTCCTGCCGACAGAGCAAAGGAGCTTTTCGCCCTTTACAGCGGGAATATCGGCGCAGCACTTTATGCCTCCGAAAATCCCGATGAAGCGCAAATTTACCGCAGAACTGCCGCTGTTGCAGAGGCGGTTGCCGAGGGACGGGAATATGACTGCGGGGCAGAGCTGGCTGCCGTAAAAACAAGAGAAGAGCTTTTCAGAATACTTGGATTGCTTTCGGATATTTATGCAGAAGCAGCGGCGGTACAGGCAGAAAAGCCCGCCGAGGGAGCATTTGCACCCCAGACGGAGAAAATTGCAGCAAGACTAAGGCTTGTTACTATAAACCTGCTTTACAGCGAAACCTGCCGGCTGTACGGAAAGTCGGAGGCTAACCCAAATCTGCGGCTTTTTGCGGCGGAGTGCTGCTGTACTTTGTTTTCAGCAAGAGAAAAGGAGTTTTAAATGACTGAGATAATCGGAATACGTTTTAAAGAGGTTGGAAAGGTCTATTACTTTTCACCCGGAAATAAAAAGGTTGCCGCAGGCGCAAAGGTAATCGTTGAAACCGCAAGAGGCGTGGAGTGCGGTGAGGTGGTTATTCCTAACCGCATGGTTGATGACAGCGCCGTTGTTCAGCCCCTTAAGACCATAATGCGGGTTGCAACAAAGGAGGACGAGAAAATCCTGCTGGAAAACGCAGCCAAGGAAGAGGAGATAATGAAGGTCTTTACCCGTAAGATTGCGGAGCATAAGCTGGATATGAAGCCCATTGACGTTGACTATACCTTTGACGGAAGCAAGATTCTTTTCTACTTTACCGCCGAAAGCAGAGTTGACTTCAGAGAGCTTGTAAAGGACCTTGCTGCTATTTACAGAACCCGTATCGAGCTCAGACAGATAGGCGTGCGTGACGAGGCTAAAATGCTGGGGGGACTTGGAATCTGCGGAAGAGCCTTCTGCTGTTCAAGCTTCTTAGGAGAATTTCAGCCCGTTTCAATAAAAATGGCAAAGGAGCAGTCCCTTTCCCTTAACCCCTCTAAAATATCGGGAACCTGCGGAAGACTTATGTGTTGTCTTAAGTATGAGCAGGACTGCTACGAGGAGCTTTTAAAAATAACCCCGAAAATCGGTGCTTTCGTTGAAACCCCCGAGGGAAACGGAGTTGTTGAGGACGCAAACCTGCTCACAGGAGTTTTAAAGGTAAAAATTAACGGAAAGCCCGACGCTCCCGCTGTTTCGGTCAAGCGGGAGGAGGTAAAAATCATCAAGGACGCCAAGATAAGGGTAAACCGTGATGAAATAGCCGCTCTTAAGGACCTTGAGGACTGACAGGGATAACCGTAAATGCCCGTAAGAAACTGCCACAAGAAATAATTTCCAAAAGGCTTGATTTTTTACTCGGTATTTGCTATAATAAGCTTAACGGTCAAGACGCTTGGCTGAAATAACAAAGGAGGAACTTACCAATGGCTTATAAAATCAATGCTGAAGAGTGCATCGGCTGCGGCGCTTGCGCAGACGGCTGCCCCGTAGAAGCTATCGCTGCAGGCGACGCTTACACAATCGACCCCGATAAGTGCATTGACTGCGGTGCTTGTGCTGATACATGTCCCGTAGGCGCTCCTAAGGCTGAATAATTTTCGTGGAACAGACAGACCGTCTTTTGGCGGTCTGTTTTGTTATGCGGGAAAATCCATTGAGAGTGTTCCGGCATAAAATAATATTGACGTAAGCTAAAGGTAATGCTATAATAATATAGTCAATTCTCAGGAAAGGATTTAATATAATGATAAGCGACAGCATACTTGACGTAATAGGACACACTCCTCTTATAAGGCTCAATCGTATGGTTGACGAGGACAGCGCAGAGATACTTGTGAAATTCGAGGGACTTAACGTAGGCGGGTCGATAAAGACAAGAACTGCCTACAATATGATACTTGAAGCGGAAAAGCAGGGACTTATAAATAAGGATACGATAATAGTCGAGCCTACAAGCGGAAATCAGGGTATAGGTCTTGCCCTTGTAGGTGCAGTAAGAGGCTATAGGACGGTTATCATAATGCCCGACTCGGTAAGCTGCGAGCGGAGAATGCTGGTGCGGCATTACGGGGCTGAGGTAGTACTTATCCACGACTCGGGAAATATCGGGGACTGCATTGACGAGTGTATGAAGACTGCTGAAAGAATGAGAGAGGAAAACCCCAACGTCTATATTCCACAGCAGTTTGAAAACAAGGCAAATCCCATGGTACACAAGCACCACACGGGGCTTGAAATCCTTGAACAGGCAGGAAAGGAAATCCACGGCTTCTGCTCCGGCTTCGGCACAGGCGGCACTATAAGCGGAATAGGGGAAACCCTTAAAGCTCAGTACCCGGATATTGAGATATGGGCGGTTGAGCCTGAAAACGCTGCTATTCTTGCAGGCGGCACAATCGGAACCCATTTGCAGATGGGCATTGGTGACGGACTTATCCCCGGAAACCTAAATCTTAATATTTACAGCAGCGTTTATATCGTAACAGACGAGGAAGCTATTGAGACCGCAAAGGATTTGGCAAGGCTTGAGGGCATTATGTGCGGAATTTCAAGCGGCACTAACGTTGCGGCAGCGAAGAAGCTGGCGAAAAAGCTGGGCAAGGGTAAGACGGTTGTTACAATTCTGCCCGATACTGCGGAGAGATATTTCTCAACTCCGCTTTTTGAAAACGAGTAAAGGAAAAGAAAGTATGGAAAGAAGCTATCCGAAGGCTTACGTCACCGAAAAGGCGGAAAAGGCGCTGAGAGCAGGTCACCCCTGGGTTTACGGCGAGGAAATTACCTCTCTTGAGGGGCAGTACGAAAACGGCGGACTTACCGACGTTTACAGCAGGAAAAACCGCTTTCTCGGAACAGGATATATAAACGACAATTCCAAAATCAGAGTGCGGGTTATTTCCCGTAATGCAAACGACAGATTTGACGAGGCGTTTTACGAGAGAAGAATACGCTATGCTCTCGAATACAGGAAAACGGTTATGGGGGAGGATTTTGCCTGCTGCCGCCTTATTTTCGGGGAGGCAGACTGCTTCCCGGGGCTTACTGTTGACCGCTTCGGGGATATTCTTGTAACACAGGTGCTTTCCCTGGGCACGGAGAAAATCAAGGATATGCTGTATAGGCTGCTGGTAAAGGTTATGGCGGAAATGGGAGAGAAAATTTCCGCAATTTACGAGAGAAACGACGTAAAAATCCGCCTGCTTGAGGGTATGGAGGAGTACAAGGGCTTTTACCGGGGTGAGGGATTGAGGACAGACCTTAGCGGAGTGACTGAAATTACCGAAAACGGGATAAAATATACCGTGGACTATATAAACGGGCAGAAAACCGGCTTTTTCCTTGACCAGAAGTACAACCGGCTTGCAATAAGACAGATTGCAAAGGGCAAGCGGGTGCTGGACTGCTTTACCCATACGGGAGCCTTTGCCCTTAATGCAGCGGCTGCTGGAGCGGCTTTTGTTAATGCAGTAGATATTTCGGCGGAGGCTGTTGATGTAACACGGAAGAACGCTGAGCTTAACGGGCTTGCGGGGAATATGGAGTTTACAAGGGCAGATGTTTTCGACCTGCTTACAGAGCTTTATAACAATGGTGGTCACCCCTATGATTTTATAATTCTCGACCCGCCTGCATTCACAAAAAGCAGCAGTACCGTGAAAAATGCGGAAAGAGGCTATAAGGAAATCAATTTGAAGGCTATGAAGCTTTTAGGAAGAGGCGGCTATCTTGCAACCTGCTCCTGCTCACATTTCATGACAGAGCCGCTGTTCAAGAAAATGCTCCACGACGCAGCAGGGGACGCAGGAGTATCTCTGCGGCAGATTGAAGCCCGCCGCCAGTCCCCCGACCATCCGATTCTGTGGAATGTTCCCGAAACGGATTATCTGAAATTCTATATTTTCCAGGTGGTGTGAGATGGAAGAAAAAGAGCTGACTCCGGGGCTTATAGTTCAGCATTTCAAGAGAGGCTTACTGCCCGAAAAGGAAAAAAAGACGAAAAAATATCTTTACGAGATTATCTGTACCGCCGAGCATACCGAAAGCGGGGAAAGACTTGTTGTTTATCGGGCGCTTTACGGCGAAAAGCGGATTTTCGCCCGCCCTTTAGCTATGTTTTTGTCCGAAACCGACAGGGAAAAGTACCCCGAGGCAAGGCAGAAATACCGTTTTGAGCCTTTTGTGGAGGAAAATTGAGATGAATGAGATGATTAAGGTACTGGACAGGCTTTGCTCCTTCAACAGCGTTGCTGTTCAGTCGGACAGCAAGGAAGCGCCCTACGGCGGGGAAGTTAAAAAGGCGCTGGAATATGTGCTTTCCGTCTGCGAGGGGTTCGGCTTCAGGACGAAAAACTGCGGTAATATAATCGGCTGGGCGGAAATCGGCGAGGGAACGGAAATCGTCGGAATACCCGTTCATCTTGACATTGTTCCTGCGGGAGAGGGCTGGGACATAACTCCCTTCGGAGCAACCGTTACCGAGGACGGGAAGCTTGTGGGCAGAGGGGTCTGCGACGATAAGGGGCCTGCGGTTGCCTGTATTTTCGCTATGCGGGACATACTGCAAAAAAATATAAAGCTTAACCGCCGTGTTCGCCTTATTTTCGGGCAGACCGAGGAAAACGGCGAGTGGACGGATATGGAATACTACAAGAAAAACGAGGAGCTGCCCGCCTTCGGATTTACTCCCGACGGGGATTTTCCTGCAATTTACGGGGAAAAGGGTATTCTGAACTTAAAGCTTTCCATGCCAGCAGAGAAAAGCGGAATAATTTCCGCAAAGGGCGGAAATGCGGCGAATATGGTGGCTGACAGGGCGGAAGCACAGGCAAATATCGGCGGAATTATCAGAACAGTTCGTGAAACAGGAAAAGCAGCTCACGGAAGTATGCCCTGGGACGGGGAAAATGCGATTTCAAAGCTATTCCGTAAGCTTGAAGAATCCGGAGTTACAGGAGGTTTTACCCGCTTTTACAATGACCTTATCGGCTTCGACCTGCAGGGCGAGCGTATCGGCGCAGGCTTTTCCGACGAGAAAAGCGGAAAGCTTGTGTTTAACGTGGGACTGCTTGAAGCTGACGAGAAGGAGTGTTCGATCACAGTAAATCTCCGTTGTCCCGTTGACTGTACCGCAGAACAGGTTCAGTCTGCAATTGAGGAGAAGTGCGCTCCCTACGGCGTAAGTGTAACAAGGCTTGGCTGGCAGGCGCCTGTTTATATGGATAAGGAAGGCGGAGTTGTGGGAGCGCTGGTGGACGTTTACCGGGAGTTTACCGAGGATTTGACCGAGCCGCAGGTTATCGGCGGGGGAACCTATGCAAGGGCTATGGACAATATTGTTGCCTTCGGACCAAGCTACCCGGGTATGGAGCTTACCGAGCATCAGAAGAACGAATATATACCGCTGAACTGGTTTTTACGGCTCAGGGAGATTTATTTCGGGGCAATAGTAAGGCTGGCGAATATATAATCAAAGCCACGCGTTTATCGCGTGGCTTTGATTACAGTATAACAGGCTTTGCGGTAAATTCCGTACCGCAGGGTCTTCTTTTTTCAAAAGCAAGCCCGTAAAGATTTCCTGCCCTGTCTTCAAGAGCGGCAAGCCTTTTCTGCTTTTCGCCGCTGTACGAAAGGGCTTTAAGAGAGGTATCCATAGGTAAGGAGCAGCTTGCGGCGGAGAGAATTTCTCTGCCTTTTCCGTTCATTCCTAAAATTCTGACATAACATGGCGGGTTTTTAAGGTCGGATTTCTTAATGCCTAAGAATACCGACATCACAATCCGCCGTATTCTCGCCATTGTATAGCGCTTCGTCTTTATCAGCATAAACAGCTCCGCTAAATTTCCGGAAACCCGAGCCGCCTTGTAAATCCTGTTTTCAAGCCCCATAAGAACATTCGGGGCTTTTTCTATTTCCGAGGGCGTCATTGTGCGAAGCTTGGCAAGAATTGCGGTTTCAAGCCGCCTTATATCCGCAAAATCCGTTTCGGGCAGCTCCGGAACGTAGGCGGAGACATTCTGCCCCGAAAGAATAAGCTTTCGTATCATAGAGGCGCTGGCGTTGTTTTCGGTAACGCTGCTGCTGTCGTGACCTGCCCCGAAGCGCTTTATTGTAACAGGCTTAATTGACGAGCCACATTCGCTCAGCGCTTTCAGATATTCAACCGCAAGGGTATTGTTCGGCTCTGCAAGAGCGTCGATAATCTCCTCCTCGTAGTACTGCTCGATTGTTTTTTGCAGGGCTGCGGGGTAGGGGTCGCCGCTTTTCATATAGCGGAAAAAGTTCTCGTTCTGCTGGGCGAAAAGCACTGCTCCCGCAGTTTCCTCCAGCAGCGATAGGTCGCCGCATTCGCTTCCGAAGCTTATCATATCCACGCAGCCAAGGCTGTTCAGCAGAGAAACTGCGCCGTTTGCGAACTGCTCCGCACTTCCGAGGGCGTAGGGTACGGGCAGCTCAATTACAAGGTCAACTCCGTTTTTAAGTGCAGTTTCCGCACGGCGGAACTTATCCATAACCGCAATATCGCCGCGCTGGGTATAGTTGCCGCTCATAACCGCAACAATATGGGTTGCGCCGTAAAGCTCCTTTGTTTTTTCTATATGGTACTTGTGTCCGTTGTGAAAGGGGTTGTATTCCGCAACTATTCCGCAGATTTTCATACTAAACGCCTCCTTTTTTATTATTATAGCAGATTTGCGGCATAATATCAAGCTGTAAAGTGAAAGCCCCGCTCTCACAGAATGAGAACGGGGCTTTCGGAGGGGAATATGAGGATTTACTGAATGGCAATTCTGTTATTCGGACGTTCGGTCTGAACTGCTTTTGGCATTGCGATTTTAAGGATACCGTCCTCAAAGCTTGCATTGACGTCCTCGGGTCTTACGCCGTCGCCTACATAGAAGCTTCTGCTGCATTGTCCCGAATAGCGCTCCTTGCGGATATATCTGCCCTTCTTGTCCGTTTCCTCCTTTTCAACGCCCTTTGCGGCGCTGATTGAGAGGTAGCCGTTTTCAAGCTGAACAGCAACGTCCTCCTTTTTGAAGCCGGGAAGGTCAATGTCCAGCTCGTAGCTGTTTTCCGTTTCCCTGACGTCGGTTTTCATAATGTTTGCGGCATGCTTGCCGTACAGGGGATTGTGCCGTTCAAATTCCTCGAAGGGCGCAAAGCTGTCGTCAAAGAAATCGTTAAAAAGCTTATCATTCCAGATTGCAGGTAACATAAGTCATTCCTCCTTTAACAACTCGTAGCTGTAGGAAAAATTTGCAGTTGCGGGTATGTTACCAATTTATATGTCAAGTACCGTCCGGAGGTTCTTTTTGCCTCTTTCTTCTCGGTACGCTTTTATTATAGCACAAAAATTAGCACTGTCAATAGGAGAGTGCTAAAATTCACCCGTTTTTCATAAAAACGTGACAATTTTTGCACAAAAGACGAAAATTTGGCGATTTTTTGCTTTTTAGGCAGGAAAAAGCCTCGCAGTTCAGAATGCTGCGGGGCTTCTGCATATCCCAAATCCGTCTTACCCGTAAATCTCCTTGGCTGCGTCAACGGTTTCCTTTGCGTCCTTTGCGTAGAAATCTGCGCCGATTTTCTTTGCGTAATCGGCGGTAAGAACTGCGCCGCCCACTACTATCTTACAGTCAAGCTTATTCTCCCGAATAAGGCTTATCGTTTCCTCCATAGCGCCTAAGGTTGTGGTCATCAGGGCACTCAGACCTACAAGTTTAACCTTATGCTCCTCAGCAGCGGAAACAACCTCCTCCGGAGGAACATTCTTGCCCAAATCAATAACCGTATAGCCGTAGTTTTCGAGAAGGGTCTTTACAATATTCTTGCCTATGTCGTGAATATCTCCCTTAACGGTTGCAAGTACAATTTTTCCCTTGCTTATACCGCTTGCCGTGTTCATCTGCTCCTTGATAACGCCGAAGCAACTTTGAGCAGCATTTGCGGAAAGAATCAGCTGGGGCAGGAAGATTGCTCCCTTTTCAAAGTCTGCTCCCGCACGGTCAAGGGCGGGGATAAGCTCGTTATTGATAATATCCATAGGGTCGGTAGAGGCAAGAGCAGCCCTTGTAAGCTCTGCTGCGTCCTCCTTAAGTCCCTTTTCTATTGCATAGGCAAGCGTAACCTCAGGCTTTGCTGCTGCGGGCTTTGCCGCAGTTTCACCGCCGAAACGGGCGATAAATTCCTTTGAGTCGGGGTCTGCGCAGGTAAGCAGCCTGTAGGCGAAAACTGCCCCCGACATAGCCCGAATATTCGGGTTGATAATGGGCAGGTCAAGCCCGTTTGCCAGCGCCATTGAGAGGAAGGTGCTGTTTATAAGCTCTCTTGCAGGCAGACCAAAGGAGATATTTGAAACGCCGAGGACGGTCTTAAGTCCAAGCCGCTCCTTAACCATCTTAACCGCCTTAACCGTTTCCATAACCGCCTTCTGCTCGGTGCTTGCGGTAAGGGTAAGGCAGTCTATAAACACATTTTCACGGCTTATTCCATAGCTTTCCGCCGCTTTCAGTATCTTCTCCGCAATCGTAAAGCGCTCCTCTGCGGTAGGTGGTATTCCGTTCTTGTCAAGGGTAAGTCCAACAACTGCCGCACCGTACTTTTTAACCATCGGCAGTATCTTTTCAAGGCTTTCAGTTTCGCCGTTCACCGAGTTCACAATCGCCTTTCCGTTGCATACCCTCAGCGCCGCCTCGATAACCTCGGGCTTTGTGCTGTCTATCTGTAATGGCAGGTCGGTAATGCCTTGAAGCGCCTTTACAACCTCAACCATCATCGCCTTTTCGTCGATTTCGGGAAGTCCTACGTTAACGTCAAGAATATCTGCTCCTGCTGAAACCTGTTCAAGCGCCTGATTTAAAATATAATTGATGTCGTGGTTTTTGAGGGCTTCCTTGAAAAGCTTCTTGCCTGTCGGATTAATTCTTTCGCCTATTATTTTGGGGCAGTTGATAACCACCGTGCGGGAATAGCTTGAAACTGCGGCGGGAAGGGCTTTCTTCTCTCTTTGTGCAGGCGGATTTTCCGCCAGCATTTTTCTTATTGCCCGAATATATTCGGGAGAAGTACCGCAGCAGCCGCCGTAAACCTTGACTCCCATTTCTGTAAACCGCTTGTATTCCTCTGCAAACTGCTCTGCACCAACGCTGTAAGCGCCTGTAACAGGGTCGGGAAGTCCTGCGTTTGCCTTTACTACAACGGGAAGATTTGTCCATTCAAGTATTTCCTCGACTATCCCGTAAAGCTCGTCGGGAGCAAGGGAGCAGTTTACGCCGATTGCGTCAGCGCCAAGCCCCGAAAGGGTAAGCGCCATAGCGGAGGGCTTACAGCCCGTAAAGGTTCTGCCGTTTTTCTCAAAGGACATATAGGTGAACACGGGAAGACTGCTGTTTTCCTTAGCTGCAAGCAGCGCCGCCTTTATCTCGTAAAGGTCGGTCATTGTTTCAATTACGATAAGGTCAGCCTTGTCCTTTCCCGCCTCGATTATTTCCTTGAAAATATCGTAGGCTTCCTCGAAGGTAAGGGAGCCTGCGGGTTCAAGCAGCTGCCCTATCGGTCCTATATCAAGCGCCACAAGGGTATTGTACCCCTCTACCGCCCGTCTTGCAATATCCATAGCCTTGCCCACAACCTGCGCGGTTGTGTAGCCGCTGTCCTTAAGCTTAAGACGGTTTGCGCCGAAGGTATTTGCGCTTAAAATATCCGAGCCTGCCTCTGCGTAGGAGCGCAGCACCTCAAAAACCGCCTGTTCTCTTTTAAAATTCATAAGCTCCGAGGTTTCTCCCGGAAGCATACCCTTTTTCTGCAGCTCTGTACCAAAGCCGCCGTCAAGGACCACAAAGTTATTTTTCAGCAATTCTTTAACGTCCACAGCCCTTGCCCTCCTTTCTGAATTTGCAGCTTTCACGAAGCTTGCAGCTGTCACAGCTTTTCTTTTCGCCGCTTTTTATCTCTTTTTTCGAAATCCCGATAACCGCAGTTACGGATTTACGGGGAAGAAGAATGTTGCTTTCCGTAACAGTAAGCCCGATAAGTCTGCCTGCATTAAGAGCCGCTAAAAAAGCGCCCTGACATTCAATCGGGTAGTCGCCGTAGCCGGGACTGTAGCGCCATGTATAGCTTCCCTTTGTCTTTTCCTGCATTTCCCTTTCGCAGCTGTCGCAGTATTCCTCAATCATAGCGCTTGAAAGTGCGTCTGCAACAATTGCATACGCCATATCGGAAATTTCCGCCGAGCGGATAAGCTTATCCGCCCCGTTTCCTAAGGTTGCCGCAAAGATTATAACCTTTTCGCAGCCCTCAAGGTGCTTATATATGTCATTTCCTGCTAAAATCCCGCCGCAGTCCTTCTTGTCAAGCACTTTATAGCAGAATTTCGGGGCAGCCGCCTCGCTAAGCTCCTTATACGCCCTGTCCAGAAGGGCGGCGGTGGCGCTGTCAGGCTCCGCACCCTTATAGCCTAAGTAGCGTAATGCCTCTTCCTTTATTTTCATAAAAGCTTTCCTATTATTCCGACAATTTTTCTTGCAACGTAAGGATTGTTCATGGTGTAGATGTGTACTCCGTCAACGCCGTTTGACAGCAGGTCTGCAATCTGGTCGGCGGCGTAGGCAATTCCTGCGTCGATAAGGGCTTCGGGGCGGGTGTCGTACTTCTGTACCATTTTAACGAATTTTTGCGGCAGGCTTGCTCCGCACATAGCAACCATACGCTCAATCTGCTTCTTGTTGGTTACAGGCATAATGCCCACGGAAACGGGAACGTTTATTCCCGCAATAGCCATTTTCTCACGGAAGTCGTAGAACATACTGTTTTCAAAGAAAAGCTGGGTCACAAGGCTCTGAACGCCTGCGTCAACCTTTTTGCGAAGGTTCAGAATATCCGCAGTAAGGCTCTCCGCCTCAACGTGACCTTCGGGATAGCAGGCTCCCGAAACTCCGAAATCTCCCTGCTCCTTAATATAGGAAACAAGCTCGCTTGCATAGCGGAAGTCGGTTTTCGGCGGCACGTCGGGGTTTATATCTCCTCTTAATGCAAGAATATTTTCAATTCCCGCTTCCTTGAAGCTGTCTAAAACGGCGGTTACCTCCGCCTTTGTGTTATTTACGCAGGTAAGGTGCGCCATAGCTTCAATTCCGTACTTGTTCTTGATAAGGGAGGCAATATCACGGGTGGAGGTGTCTGCGGGATTGCCGCCTGCACCGTAGGTAACGCTTATATAGTCGGGCTTAAGGTCGCTCAGCTCCTCGATTGTTGAATAAACCGTTTCAATCCCGCTTGTCTTTTTCGGCGGGAATATCTCAAAGGAGAGAACAGTCCTGCCCTTGCCGTAAAGTGACGCTATTTTCATTGTAATTCCTTTCCGTTGTAGGTAACCTTTATTTTATCCGCCGCTCCTGCGGAGTAGTCGTTTCCGAGATTGAATTCCGACCAGTCGGATTTGGTAATTCTTACCTGAATTTTCAGCGTATCGCCGCCGTCAAGAATATCTCCGCAGGTCATAACGCATACGCTGTCGCTGTTATCTCCCGAGCCGCTTTTGAAGCTTCCAGTTACCGCCTCGGTGCAGGCACGGTAGCTACTTCCCGTAATATCCGCATAGTCGCACCAGAAATTCAGGTCGCCGCCTCCGTCCTTTGTAAAGGCATATTCTGCGGTAAGCTTGCTTAAATCAATGCCTGTGCTGCCCGTATTCTTTATTTCAAGGGTAAAGGAAATGGTGTTTCCGCTGCCGGAGGTCTGCTGCTGGGAGAGGGAAACGCTTACTGTTCCCTTATCCGAAACGTTATGTGCAGGAGTATTATTCTGCTGCTGCCCGTTTCCTTGTCCGCTCTGATTGTTCTGATTATTCTGCTGATTTTCGGCGGGGTTTGTTTTTATTTCGGAGATATTAACGCCCGTATTGGTTTCATTCGGTTCTGTTCCGAAAACAAGCTTATCTCCCTCGTAAAGCGCCATATTGTTAGCTTTAACAAGGCTGTTTCCGCCGGAATTTATAAGGTCTAAGAAAGATGGGTCGTTGGTGCTGTCAAATACGCCCTTTGTGTTGCGTATTCTGAACTGGACCTCCTTTTTATAGGCGTCCTGTCCGCCGGGATAGATATTTACGCCGGTAAAGTCTATTGCAACATAATAAAGATTCTTTTCCTCGTTCCAGCAGTTTATGCCGCTTGCTGTACCGCCCTGCATATAGTTGGTACTTACAACCATATCCGAAACAGAGCCTCCTGCCGCAAATACCTCGGACAAATCCATAAAGTAGCAGAGCTTAAGGTTATTTGTCACTCTTGCGGGGTAAGCGGTTTTATTGTAAACGAAGGCCTTTATTTCAATAAAATCATCGCCCTTAACGTTTATTGCGCTTTCGGCGTAAAGCTCTTCATCATCGGGCTGCTCAATTGCTCCGAAGTCCTTTAAGGTCTGACCGCCGTAGGTCTTGTACAGCTTTGCAAGAGCGCCGGTAAAGCCTGCGTTATAGTCGCAGGCAACCTCGTTGTTGACGTAGTTGTTCCTGTCATCGGTGTAGCCGTCGTTGCTGTCGGGGCCGCCTACAAGAGCGCCGTAAAGGATATGTCTT
>JBJERK010000134.1:0-3616 GCA_051882255.1 Ruminiclostridium sp. | reverse complement strand
GTTCTTGCTGATTGAGCCGTAGGACATAGCCGAGAACATAATGGGTGTCGAAAGTGTAAGATGAGGAGGAGTCTTTGTAACAAGCTCCCCGTTTTCATCGTAGGTAACGTGTGTGCTTTTCTTGCCTAAGAAGGTCTTTGTTTCCATAGGCTCTCTCAGAGGGTCGATAGGCGGGTTGGTTACCTGGCTTGCGTTAAGCAGGATTTTATCCCAGTAAACGGGATAGGGAGCGGGATTTCCCATTGAGGAAAGAAGAACTCCGCCGCTTTCCGCCTGCTTATAAACCTCGGTCATGGTCTGCTGCGACCAGTTCGCATTGTATCTGAAGCTGTTTCTGTTGGGTATAATTTTAAGTGCGTCGGTGGGACAAAGGGTTACGCAGCGCTGGCAGTCAACGCAGTTCATTTCCCTTACCCGCATAAGGTCCATATCCTGGTCGTAGTAGTGTACCTCGTTGGCGCACTGCCGTTCGCAGACGCGGCACTTGATGCAGCGATCCTTATCTCTTAAAACCTCGAAAAGAGGGTTATTGTAATCTATTGCCATTTTCTTCTCTTCCTTTCCAGAGCTTACTTGTCAAGCGTTACTATAATCGGCTCGCCGCCTCTTGGCGACCAGATTCTGTCCACCTCGGGGCAGATAGCCCGTATTGCACATTCCTCGCTTGCGATATAAACCATATCGCCCTTTTCGGCAGCAACCATTGAGCGGAGCTTAAGTCTGTCGTTAAGCGCCATAATTCCGCCGTCGAAGCCTAAGATGATTGAAAAAGGGCCTGTAATAAGGAGAGATGAGAAGACGTTTCTAAGATATGTGAGCTTTTCCTTCTCCTTCTCGTCCTCGATAGCGTCAATCTCGCTCCAGAAGGGAGCTGCGATTATTTTTGCAATATCCTCGAGGGGCAGCTTTCTGCGCCTGTTAAGGAAGTCTATTATATAGGTAATAACCTCTGTATCTGTGAGCAGGTTGCACTTGTAGCCGTACATTTCGATGAAACGTCTGTTTGCGTCGTAGGAGGAAATTTCGCCGTTATGTACTATTGTATAGTTAAGAAGAGCGAAAGGGTGAGCGCCGCCCCACCAGCCGGGTGTGTTCGTGGGGTAACGTCCGTGGGCGGTCCAGGCATAGCCTGCATACTCGTCAAGACGGTAGAACTCGCCGACATCCTCGGGATAACCTACTGCCTTGAAAACGCCCATATTCTTGCCTGAGGAGAAAACGTAAGCCCCTCTTATCTTATCGTTTATATTGATAACGCATTTTGCAACAAATTCCTGCTCGTCCAGCTGACTTTCCGCAAGCTTTGTGGGCAGAGGAGTAAGAAAATAGCGCCAGATAAGCGGTTCTGCTACAATATTCTTATTTTTCGTTGTAGGAATACGGGAGAGGTTTACAACGTCGAAATGCCTGTCAAGAAAAGCTTCGGTCTCAACTCTTGCGGCGTTGTCCTCATAGAATAAGTGAAAAGCGTACTGGTCGGCGTATTCGGGATAAATTCCGTAGCCTGCGAAGCCGCCTCCCAAGCCGTTTGAACGGTCGTGCATATAGGAAATCGACTTTACAATGTCGCCGCCGTTAATTCTTTTTCCCTTCCTGTTGATAAAGCCGGAAATAGCACAGCCCGAAGGTATTCTTACCTGTCCCTCTTTTTGCAGCATTTTACAAACCCCCTAAATTTTTGCAGTATGAAATTTATTAAATTTCAAAATTCAATTTGATTTCATTTACATATTTGCCTTATTCTTCAGCATAGCAGCCTATTTTGCCGCTGTATTTACAGTATATCACCCAGCCCGCCGATTGTCAACAATATTTGCAAGTTTTTAATATGCCGCTTGCACATTTTTGTTTACTTGTATAAAACAGACAGCCAGAGAGGGCTGTTTTTGTGCTAAATATTTAAAAACTATGAACTGCGGCACATGGCGGCTTTCAAAACTATGGGAAATAAGGAGGTTTTATGAATTTTTTGCTGCGAAATGTTGCATATTAAATTTCCTATCCTGCAAATTCAACGGATTTGGTATATGCAGGAGATTTTTCCGGCAAAGCCTGTGCGCCGCCCCCGGCAGCCGCTTTTCTCGCACGCCAAAAGCCGCCGCTCTCGCCGCCTGCACCCATCTCGAAAATATTTTTCAAAAAGGGCTTGATATTTATACAAAAATGGTATATAATACTCATTGAGCAAACCGATTATTTTTTACATCGGTTTCACAGTATTTACCTATTAATTCTATGGTATTGATAATTTTATGAAAGGACAGTCAGCGAATGGACACAAAAATATATCTTGACAATGCGGCAACCACGCAGATAAGCGATAACGTTCTTGCGGCTATGCTGCCATGGCTGAAAGAGGGCTACGGAAACGCCTCCTCTATCTACTCAATCGGCAGAAAGAGCGCAATTGCCCTCTCTCAGGCAAGAGCAAAATGCGCAGAAGCCTTAGGCTGTGAAAGCAGGGAGATTTTCTTCACCAGCGGCGGCAGCGAAAGCGACAACTGGGCAATAAAGGGCACGGCGGCAGCACTTGCACCCAAAGGCAAAAAGCACATAATCACCTCTGTTTTCGAGCATCACGCAGTGCTTCACTGCACAGCCGCCCTTGAAAAGCAGGGCTTCGAGGTAACCTACCTGCCCGTATATGAAAACGGAATTGTAAAGCCCGAGGACGTTGCAGCGGCGATACGGGAGGATACGGCGCTGGTTACGATTATGTACGCCAACAACGAAATCGGCACAATTCAGCCTATTGCTGAAATCGGAAAGATATGCCGTGAAAGGGGCGTTCTTTTCCACACCGACGCAGTTCAGGCTGTGGGCAACGTGCATATAAATGTAAAGGAGCAGAACATTGATATGCTCTCTCTTTCGGGTCACAAAATTCACGGAATGAAGGGCACGGGCTTACTTTACGTCAACAATTCCATAAAGCTTCCGCCCTACATTGACGGCGGCGCCCAGGAAAGCGGAAAACGTGCGGGAACAGAGAATATTGCAGGAATTGTGGGTCTTGCGGAGGCTCTTTCTACGGCGGTGGCAGGCATTGACGAGAAGAACGCAAGGCTCCTGCCCCTAAGGGAAAAGATAATAAGCGAGCTTTCAAAGATTGAGAAGTCACGGCTCAACGGCGACCGTGAAAGGCGGCTTTGCTCAAATGTGAACTTCTCCTTTGAGGGATTAGAGGGCGAAGCGCTTTTATTGCAGCTGGATTTACACGGAATTGCAGCCTCCAGCGGCAGCGCCTGCACCTCAGGTTCTCTCGACCCCTCCCACGTTCTTTTGTCTATCGGTCTTCCCCACGAGATTGCCCACGGCTCTCTAAGGGTTTCAATGTCTGACCTGACAACGGAAGCGGAGGTTGACGAATTTTTAGCAGTACTTCCCGCAGTTGTTGAAAAACTAAGGGCAATGTCCCCCACATGGAACAGAAAGGATTGATTGATATGGTATATTCTGAAAAGGTTATGGATCATTTCGCAAACCCCCGCAACGTAGGCGAAATTCCCGACGCAAACGGCGTAGGCGAGGTAGGAAACGCAAAGTGCGGCGATATTATGAAGATTTTTCTTAAGATTGAGAACGGCATTGTCGAGGACGTAAAGTTCAAGACCTT
>JBJERK010000133.1:0-3624 GCA_051882255.1 Ruminiclostridium sp. | reverse complement strand
GATACGAGATAACCGACGGCGTGCTGACGATAACCGAGTATTTCGGCAGGGAAGAGGACGTTAACGTGCCGAATATGATAGCGGGAAAGCCCGTTTCGGTTATCGGCGAGAATGTTTTCCCCGAGGGCTGCGGAGTTAAGCGGGTAAACCTCCCAGATACTATTATGAAAGTACACGCCAACAGCTTTACCGACGGTATAGCGGTTGTCTATAACAGCAATATCACCACCACAACCACCACAGCCGCCCCAAATACGGGAACTGCCCCCGGAATCGTAACAACTCCGCAGAATACAGGCACAAATCCTGCGGTAACAACCGTCAGCAGTACGGGAAAAGCCCCTGTTATTACAGAAACCCGAACCGAAAACGGTGCTGTTTATATCGAGGAAGTAACCGAGGACGAGGACGAACCCGAGGACATAGGCGAGGGCGGTATGGAGGAGGACGAGGACGTAATCATTGATATTACCCCCTCCGAAACAAGCGTTCCCGACTACATTGTGATAGCTCCCGGAACAGGAACGGTTTCTGAAGCGTCTACTACTAAGCCTTTGGACGATATAGGTGCAGCAAGCACTTCTGCCAACGAAAACGGGGAAGCGGCTGCTGCCACAGATGAAACCGGAGAAGCGGCAACTGCCGCCCCGGAGGATAAGCCCACAGCGGAATACGGGACAATCACAGAAGCGGGCGATAATGCTCCTGCAACCGAAAACAGCGCCGAAGTCCCCGCAGAGAAAGCACCGAACAACAATACGCTTGTGTCTGTGATTATTTATGCGGCTGCCGCAATAGCGGTTGCGGCTGTCGTTATAATTATTCTTGTTAAGCGGAAGAAGAAATAAGCGGGATATTTATAGTAAGAGGCGGCATATTGAAAGCTAAGAGATAAAATGCAGATTGAGAACAACAGATGCTTATCAAAACGTAAGCGGCAGCTTTATAAGATTTTAAGCGACCTGCCTCAACGATAACAGCAAAAACATACCATTATTTTCATCAACAGATATGTATTATAAGTAACAACGAGCTTGCTAAATGAGTAATCATTTGGCAGGCTTTTTTTATAACGAATATAGATAGATATACAATAAAATATAAAAATAGACAAATATCGCATATAACAACTATGGAAACCAAACAAAATTTAATAATTTTTGCAATTTTTTTAAAATTGTTTCGACCAAATCGCCTTTTTTTCTTGGATATTGTGTACGAAAGGGGCGAAAAGGCACTCTTTCTAATATTGCGGAAGGAGGTGAACTCTATGGAGCAACCTTCTTCCGACAAAGCGACGGTTGAACATCAGTACGACACGCTGATAAAAACAGTTCTGACAGGCGAGGCAAAGAATTTCAGAGCAGAATTGTCAAAACGAAGAGCAAGTGAGATTAATTTCTCTGATTTGAGCCAAAGGTTTATAGAGAAATTAGGAACTTGTGATGAACATCTTTGCGAGAGTTCTCTGTTTATAATAAACGGATTTGATGTCATCATAAGGAATGAGCTTCTTGCCGAGGCTGTGACAAGCCTGTCTGAACGAAAGCGGAATATCATTCTAATGTCCTACTTTTTGGATATGAGTGATTACGAAATCGCTGATTTGCTCAACCTTGTGCGTAGCACCGTTACATATCACCGGGAGGACGCACTGGAAAAGCTAAAAAGGTTTATGGAGGAAAATGACAGATGACGAAAGGACACTATCAAGAAAACGCAGAAATGCTTCCGTTTGAAGTCATTGCTGCGGCTGCGCAGGGCAATACCGACGCTCTCTGTAAAGTTCTTGAGCATTACGACGGCTATATTGCCAAGCTCTGCACCAGATTGGTGCGTGATGAGTACGGCAATTCCTATCCTATGGTTGACGAGGATATGCGTAACAGGCTTAAGATACGCCTTATAGCTCGTACACTTTCATTTAAGACAACAGCATAAAGTAATACTGCTAAGCTGTTGCAGTTCCTTGACAACTGAATACCATTATTTCAGATACGTTCCTTTATACAGCCCATTGTGGTTGAAAGCGAAAGTAACACGCCGCCAAGACGTTCCCTGATTTATGCTAATCGGACAAGCAAGGGTGCTTAAACCCATTTGTGCCAAATATATTCCGAACATCATTTCATATCTGAGCGACAAAGCGTAAGTTGCAAAATATCAGCGTGGCTGCTGATACGCCAAGACCTGTATAGGGGGATAATGATACTTCCGTCCGGTCATTTAAGTGAGGGCGGCATTGCGAGAACCGCATTGAGGTGAAACTCCTATGAAGCCGCAACAGAGTTATATCTGTAAAGCCTGCGACTGTCTGAAATAATCCCGTTCTGTCGGGGACAGGGAAAAATACGATAGATTTATTTTGAGAATTACACTGAAATTAGATACAATGAGCCGAGCTGCCTTATGGTAGCTCGGCTTATGAATCTGATTTCATTGTAAATCAATACTAATGATAAGAGGTAATGGTTATGTTAGATGAGTATCCAGAAGTTTTAGATGTGCATATTATTGCAACTATCCTAAGAGTTAGCAAGGGGATGATATATAATCTTCTCCATACAAATCAGTTAAGAGGATTTCTTATTGGCAGGAAATACAGAATACTCAAATCTGATTTGATTTGCTATTTGAATAACACAATTCGAAGTGAGAAAAAGAATGACACAGCCGTGTAGTGTAATCGGACTTGCATCGGACCTGCAATCGGATGCAATCGGCTGTTGCAATCGCTGCAATCGCCAACCGGCAATCGGACCGGCAATCACCGGCAATCGGCAACCGGCGGCAACCGGCGGTCAAATGCAAAAGTAAATGCAAAAAACCGGTATAAAGCCGCATAAAAAACCATGAAATAAGCGAAAGAATCAAGCCGGAACGAAGAAAACACTTAGAATGGTGCGAAAAACGGGCGCAGCAGTGCTTAGGGCGAGGAAAATTTGTGCAAGATTTATTGCAACGTCCATATCCATGATATTTGTGAGCGCCGAAATGCCATGCTGAAAATGTCAGATTATCATTTTAAGAGTGTCGGTCGCAGAGTCACATCATCAGGCGCAATTTTCTGCAATCCGAGAATTTTTGGTAGCTTGCGACCAATGAATGCCTTTGCTGCGTCATAGGGGCATAATCCGCCGAGGCTGTCCCTTGAAACACTATTGATGTGATTTGTCATCAGAGTAATGTCCGCTTGAGTGAAATTATCCATGCAGACGCCCTTTGGAATCACCTGACGAATGAATTCGTGGCTTCGTTCAATATGAGGTTTTTGTCACGAAGCCATCGGTTGACAGTAGAAGATATTGGTTCGTTTGACCCCGTAATCGGTGTTTTCAAGAGAGTCGGGGTCCTTAAATTCACCGCCGTTGTCGGTAAGAATAACAGGAAATAAACGCTTAAAAATCTCAGTGCCAAGCTTCTCGTTAAGTTCGTCAAAAACAGCCTTAACACATTTCTGGCTGGCGCTTTCAATAAGGAATTTCAGCATGAGGTCATATTTTGTGAAAATCATTGTCAGCAGACATTTTCCCTTTTCACGCCGCCCTTTTACCGTGTCCATTTCGACTACATCAAGCTCCGGATGGCTCTCCATAAAGGCTTTGAAATCCTCGTAGGTTCTCC
>JBJERK010000132.1:0-15513 GCA_051882255.1 Ruminiclostridium sp. | reverse complement strand
TACGATAAGTGTTGGCGAGCTTGGAGAAGCAAACGGAACTATAAAGGACGGCGTAATTGAAACCGATTTCTTTGGCGAGAATACGATGACCCTTATCTACGCTAAGTAATATTATTTTATTGCAGCAGCTTTTAACCGCAGAAAGGAGCAGAATATGATTAATCTTGTTGGCAAGTGGCAGATAAGCGAAACTATCGGCTTTAGCCTTGAAAAGGGTATGTTCTGGAGAACTCTTGACGAGGCAGAAGCTGCAGGAGAGGACGAGAATACCCTTAAAATCCAGCGCTTCGGCGTAACCGTTTTCTCCGAGGACGGAACAATGGAAACTCTTGTTCCCCTTGATAAGATGGGCGTTACAGAGGAAATGATTGAAGCCCTTAAGGAAGAGGGAAAAACCATAAAGGACGGTATGCTTGTCCTTGAAACGAAACAATGGAAAACCGAAGAGGGAAAGAACTATATAAACTCGGGTATTACAGGTGAAATTGTAGACGAAGAGGTTTCTCCATGGGCTGAAATAGCTGAAGCAGACGAAAATACAATCGAAATGCTTGGCGCTTTGCGCTATAAGCGTGCAGAATAATTTCAGGAGGTATCGCAAATGGGATTCTTTGACAAGCTTAAAAACGAAGCTGCCGCAGCAGTTTCCGGCGCAGTAAAACAGGCTGCTGCAAACGCAGTAAGCAAAACTGAAAAAATAGTTTTCGCCGACCTTCCCGAGAGCATGGAGGCTTTCAAGGCGCTGCCTCAGGCTGCTCTTTCCACTCCCTTTGATACAGCGGCTCTTGCGGTTGCAGCTTTCTGCATTTTCCCCGCAAACAAGGAGCTTTGCTATGAGATGATTGATTTTCTCCGTGGTCCGAGACCTATGACCGGAATTGACAAGCAGTTCATTTCCGACCGCTTCCGTGATAAGGACTACGTTCCCCGCTCCTATTTCGAGGGTGCAGCGCCTGCCAACAACTATATTCCTACCGAGCCATACACAATTACCGTTAAGACAGGCGCTCATTCCTACGAGCAGGAGGGCTATGTGAAGCTTTTCCTGACCTCCGGCGGCGCAGACGACCCCAGACCCATTACTCTCAGAAGCAAGGGCAATCAGTGGTACCTCTGGGAATACTCCAGCGTTCTTCTCGGCGTAAAAACTCCCGCCGAAGCAGACCCCTGGGCGTGATAATCTGCACAAATGCATACAGAAAAATAAAAAGGGGGAATTTTGATTGAATTTAATTAAAAAGCTTGGGGCAGGTCTTCTGTCGGCGGCTTTGCTTGTTTCATCGGTACAGATAAGCGCCTTTGCCGACTCAAATGTAAAGGTTACGATTATCAAAAATCAGAATTTTGTTATAATAGGCTACGAGGATTACAGCTTCACAGCCAAGGTAATCGGCACAAGCAATGTGGAGTATTCCTGGCAGGCTATGGCTCCCTCCGATGGAAAATGGTTCGACCTTGATGTTGAGAACGACGCCTGGAGCGGTACCCACGCAAAAACCGTCACCTTTAAAGCCTCTACCCGTGAACGGGCAGGCTGGAACGAGGAGGGCTGTGAGAACTGGGCGCATGTAAATCTCCGCTGCAGGGTTACCGTCGGCGATAAGGATTACTTTTCCGGCGCTGTGCGTTTAGAAAATATGCACACAATGGAATACGCAAAGGAGCTTGTGGCAGGAGATAATGTAACCGTTAAGCAGATTTCTCCCGCCGCAGAAAAAACAGACGGCTACATAATGCTGAATACCGAAGCAGGCAGAAATCTTGACTTTGAGTTCTCCTACACCGATTTAAGCTCTGACCTTAAAGCCTTAGGCTTTAGCGCAGAGCCTGCAATTCTGTACACAGAGGACGGTAAAACCGAGAAAAAGGCTGATGTTACCGTTTCAAAGGGCGTCTGCAAGGGCTCTGTTCCCGTAACAAGCGATACTGTTCTTGCCTGGGCAGGAGTCCGCATTATGCACGGCAGCACAAGGGTAGATATGAAGGGCAAGTATTATGTGCTGAACGCAGAAAAGGGCGGGCTTTACGGAACGGCTGAAATTCCCGAAAGCGTTGTTTTCGGCTCGGCAACCACCGTAAGTCTTTCCGAATTTCCCGAAAGCCTTGACAGCAAGGGACTTCTCCATTATCAGTGGCAGTACTGCGACGTGGGAAATAAGTGGGTCAGCTACACAAACACCCTTGACTTCAACAAGAGAACCTTCCCTCTTCTGGACTCCGCCTTTAAAGCGGGCAGAATGATAAGATGCGTTATTACCGCCGACGGTTACGACGGCGAGCTTGTAACCAACGGCGCACTCTGCACTGTCGGCTTCAATTACTCTACTCCTCCGGATTTCAGCGTCTACTACGACCCGCTGGTAAGTCAGCTTATGATTCCCGACTCCTCTCCCGAGCTGGAATATGTGGCTATGGACTATCAGACAACCGCTCCCGACTGGTCAAGGGCGCAGGCAGGAAACGGCGGAAACCTCTATCTTGAGGACCCTTCCGTAAATCCTGTAACCTACGATAAAATGTATTATGTTTATGCAAGATACCTGCCTACGGATTATCTTGACTACGGCGTAAATTATGCTGAAAGGCGTGTATATACGGGAGTTACCGAAAAAATACAGGCGATTGAGTTCGACTTCGACCGCGCTTCAACAAAGCCGGGAAATGTTGTAAAACTTACCGTAAATACCATTCCCGCAGATATTCCTACCTTTGAGGGAATACTTGGCTCAAAGTGGTATTCCAACACAAATGCCGCCTTCGGTAAGGAAATAGTTTCTTTTTATGCAGACGCTGCCTGCACAAAGAAATTAGAAGCTAAGAAATACTACAAGTCGGTTTATGTAAAGGCAAACGAGCCTCACAACGACGTTCAGATTGCCGCAGAAACTACTGTAGGCTATAACGACTTAAAGAGGGCAACCTGCCTTATAAGCATATCCAACAAGGACGGGGAAACCTATAAGATTTCTGAATTTAACCTTACAAACAACCCCTTAACCATCGGTAACGGCGTAACCGGCGAGGCGGGTATGAGTATCTATCCCCTTGACGGTGTTGCAGGAAGCTACGAGAAGGGCTATTTCAGCGAGCTTCACATTACAAACGTACGCCTTAGCAACGGAGCTTACGTTCCGGAAGACTGGGTTTCCGTAGAGATAAAGGGAAAGGGACTTGAACCAACCCTTGTTGTAAAAACATCATACTATACCCCTGCGGATACATACTACTGCAGCATTACTGTTCCCGCAAGGCATTCCAATTCAGGTAAGGATATAAAAAAGATCTTAACCATAAATGTTGAAACCACAAGCGTACAACCCACCGTAACCTTCTCAACAAGAAGCCTTAAGGTTCCGACAGGCGCAACTGCGGAAAATACCGTCAATACCGATGAACCCGACTGTACCGTGTCTTATTCCAGCAGCAACCCTGAGGTTGCTTCTGTTGACAAGACGGGAAAGGTTACTGCAAAGGGCAGCGGAACGGCAACAATAACCGCAACAGTAACAACCCCCGAGGGCATAAAGGCTGTAACCAAGTCAACGGTAACTACCCTTGACGAGAAAGCAATCAGCTTTGTAAAGGAAGCTGCTGCACCAAAAAGCACCGCAAAGGTTTCCTACAAAAATGTCAAGGCAAACTCGGCTACAATAAGCTGGGTAAAGAAAAGCGGCGCTAATGGCTATCGTATTCAGCAGCTTGTAAACGGAAAATGGAAAACCATAAAAACCCTCGACAGCAAGACCACAAGCTATACCCTGACAAAGCTCAGCAGCGGAACCGACTATACCTTCCGTGTAAATTACTGTGTAATTTCAGGCGGTAAGAAAACGTATAAGACCTACGGGGACAATCTGGCTGTTTCCACACTTCCTGCAAAGGTCAAGAGCTTTACCGCTTCCGCAGTAAAAAACAAAACAGCAGAAATCAAGTGGTCAAAGTCCTCAAAGGCAGACGGATATATTGTTGAAATGTACAGGAACGGAAAGTGGGAGCAGGCAGGAAAATACGACAGCAAAACCACCTCGGCAAAGCTTTCCGACCTTAAAAGGAGCACGACCTATAAGCTCAGGATACGCTGCTACAGAGTAAGCATTACCGGAATATCGTACAGCAGCTATGTAAATCTGTCATTTAAAACAAAATAAATGTGCAATAGCTGTAAGGGTGCATACCGCCCTTACAGCTGCATATTTTCCGCAGATTTTTCCGGCGGCGTTCCTGCCGGATATATTGACATTAATGCCCCGATATGCTATTATATAGCAATTAAAGGAGGAATTATCTTGATGAAAAAAAGCTTTTTGAAATCAGCGGCGCTGCTGCTGTCTGTTTCTCTTATTGCAGGCTGCAATATCTCCGGAGTTGAGATAAGCACCGTAACCAAAGAAACAGAGGTCTCCGAAGCGTCGGCTGAGCCGCCTGTAAGCGATACTGCCAAAGAGGAAGAAACGACCGGAGAAGCTTCCGCTTCTTCCGAAGCAGGGGAGCCAAAACCGGTTGAGATAAACGAAATAACAGCGCCCTTCGGGGATACGGCGCTGCGGGTTTACGAGCTGCCCGAGGATAAGGATTATTATGTCGTTGATATTGAGGGCAGCTTTGCCATGCTCAGCGTTAACGACGGTCCTGTTACGGCTGTAGATTTTTCCACGGGAGAAACCGCCGAAAAGGAAGGCAGAGCTTTAAGCGAGGAGGACTGGGGAAGATACTCAACAGCTATTGTAAACGGCTTTCCTGCAGAGGTTGACTGCTTTGACGGGAAGATAACCGTTTTCGACCAAAGCTTTAGGGTTATTTCCGAAAATACGCTTTCATTAGGAAGCGAAACGCTTTCATTTTTCACTGATAATTATTATCTGTGGTGCAATGAAGAAAATATCCTCAGCTATGCGGAAATAGGCGGCGACGGCTCGGTTAAAACAGGGGAAATCAGGGCAAAGCTTCCCGAGGATATGATACTTTCCTATTTTCCGAGATTTGTAAGCGAAAATGAGCTTATTGTTTCTTATTACAGCCTTAATGATTACAGCTCGGATTACGGTATTCTCTATATGGATACAGGCGAGGTAGTTCCCCTCAGTATTTCTGAAAGCAGCTACCTCACTGCGGCTGGCGGAAATATCGTAATAAGCGAGTATGGAAGCACAGTCGTAGAGCTTTTCGACCCGGAAAAGCCAAGCGTAAAAAAGGTGGTTGAGCTTCCTGCGGGAGCAACAATGATAACTCCCGACGGAAATGCTGAATCCATTTATTTCTACACGGATCTGCCATCGGAAAAGGAGGGCTTTCGCTCTCTTTCAATTTACCGCTATGATATTTCAGATGGAGAGCTTACCGCTAAGCTTACGGATGAAATCCCCGGAGATTACGCCTACATATCAAACGTAAGCGAATGCGGCGATTATGTGATTTTAAGCGCTTATATCAACGAGTATGCCCGTATTCTTTTCTGGCAGCCCGAGAATATTACCGAGCCCCGCGGCTATACCGCCATTTCAGGTGCGGATTTATCCGATGATAACGCAAAGCTGGCGGGAAGGATAAAGTCGGAATATTCCATAGACGTATATTACGGAAACGACGGAGTGCGCCATTTTGACGGCTACGCCGTGTTTGCCGAAACCGACGAAAAGCTGATAAACAACGCGCTTGTAACCCTTGACGGCTTTTTGGGAAAATTCCCCAAGGGCTTCTTTGAGGAGGCTATGAAAAGGTCCTATGATTGCCGCGGAATAAGCTTTTACCTTACGGGAAAAATTATCCCTGACCTTAACGAAAGCCAGTCTATAAGCGACGCAGCAGCTTTTGTATTTTCCGAAAACGGCTGTCAGCTTATGGTAATGGACATAACCCAGAGCAATAATCTTGAAAAGAACCTTGCACACGAGCTTATGCACATTATAGAAGACTCGATGTACGGAATGTATCTGGACGAAAACGGGGACATTACTTACCGTGAGATTTTCAGCCGCTGGGATATGCTTAACCCTGCGGATTTCCAGTACTACTACAGCTACACCGATGAAAACGGCTTTACAATAAACTACAGCGGCTCGGAATACGGCGGAGATACGTATTATGAGGGAAGTTCAGCGGATATTAATTCGATTTATTTTGTCGACGGCTACTCGATGACTTATCCCCACGAGGACAGAGCGAGAATTTTCGAGAATATCGCTACAGCCTCCCCCGACGCACTCCCCACTTATTTCAAGGGAACAGCTATGCAGCTTAAGACCGCCTATCTCTGCGCCTGCATAAGAGAAAGCTTTGACTGCATTACCGATGATACGGTGCTGTTCTGGGAGAGCGGAATTAATCCCGCCTATAACCTTGAATATTTCTGGAGCAACTATGATCTTGACGCATATCTTAGCGAAAATGCGGTTGGATAGAATAAAGAAAAAGGAAGCCCGGAATAAACCGGGCTTCCTTTTTTGCAGAATATGGCATAAAAACATTATTGAAAAGGAGAAAAACTTCGTTTGAAATTACCATTTGAAATAAATAAAAAAATATGATAAAATAACGATACAACCGAATAAGCGACGACACAAGTTATACCTTTGGTATGTAAATCTGATTACGGAACGGCAATTTGATTTCATACCAAAGGTATAGCTTTTTTATTCGGAAAATATTTTAAGGAGAGATTTTTATGCCGAGAAACCAATTTGAAAGAATGATTTTTGCACTTATGACTGTAATAGTTACCGTACACGGATATGTGTTTTACAGTCTCTATGTAGTCAACGGCTCAGTGCTTATGGAGCTTAATCATACGAACAGCGTCCTTGAGGCAATCAACGCGCAGGGCGGAGTTTATATGTTCGGGGGATTTCTGCCGATATGGGCAGTAGTTATTGTCGAGTTCATTTTTGCGTACAGTCTTGAATGTCTTGTGGGAAGCCCCTGCTCCTTTAAACTCGCCTGCAGGGTTTTCAATCCGGAAGAAACCCATCCCGTGCTTTTTGAAACAGCAATTATCAGCGCAACCGCTGGAATTATGTGTCCTGCTATGAGCTTTATTGCCGCATGGCTTTACTATCCCTACTATGAGGGCTTTAATATCATTACGCTTCTTGCAAATTGGCTTAAGCTTGTATGCTTTAATTTCCCCTTTGCATTTTTCTCCCAGCTTTTCTTTATCCAGCCCCTTATAAGAACTGTTTTCAGAAAGATTTTCCGCAGGAATAAAGCCGCCATTGCAGACTGCTGAGCCGCCTACTTCAATATCACTTCAAACTCGATTTTGTTTTCTGAGGGGCATTTTGCCCGTGCAGAGCCTCCGTGAGCCTCTGCGATACTGCGGGCAACGGAAAGTCCTATACCAAATCCGCCTGTGCCTGTGTTGCGGGATTTATCTGCACGGTAAAAACGGTCAAACAGCTTATCCAGGTCCTCCGGATTGACTGACTCGCACATATTTGAGGTGCGGATAAGAACGCCCTTCTTCAGCTTTTCAAGAGAAAAATCAATAGGAGTACCCTCCGAGGCATATTTTATCCCGTTATCCAGCAGAATTGAAACCAGCTGACGTATAGCGTACTCGTCTCCGCAATAGCTTATATCCGGGGCAACGGAAATATTCAGCAGGTGTCCGTTGGACTTAGCAAAGTCGGTAAAGGATTCGGCGGTTTCGCTGACTGTGTCGCTGATAGAAAAGGGTTCAAACCTTAAGGGTGAGTTCTCCTCGTCCAGACGGGACAGCGTTACCATTGAGTTTACAAGGTCTTTAAGCCTTTCCGTCTGTGCCATAGCCTTATCTATCCATTTCTGCTTCCCCGTTTCCATTTCCAGAACCTTAAGGCTTGTTGCAATAACGGTAATCGGAGTTTTCAGTTCATGACTTGCATCGGTTATGAACTGTTTTTGCTGTTTTACGCTTCTTACCACAGGGTCGATTGCCTTTTTTGAAAAGAAAACAACAAGAATATATACAAGGGCTATGCAGACGATTATTGCAATAAGGGAGCAAAGCGCAACTATCTTTACCGCCCGAAGCTCCTGATAGCAGTCGAGAAATACCGCCATATAACGTCCTTCGCCGTGCTGCACAACACGGTATTTATAGTCGGAGTAATAGCCGTAGCCTGCGCCCTGCTCCTTTGCAACCGCTAAAAATTCGCCGACGTCTTCCTCTGTAATTGCAGCGATATGATTAAGGTCGGAGTTGACAAGACTTCCGTTTTCATCGAAGCGCAGGTAAAAATATCTGGTGGAATAGGGCGCTTCCTGATTAAAAGGAGTTTTCTGATTGTCCCGCTTCTTGTTCGGAGGCGTATCTGTGCTATCCGTATTTTCTTTGCCCTCTGTGCCTGAATTATTGCGGACAGGAATTGTTCCCTGATTTTCACAGAGAATATCCAGCATTTCTGTCAGATCCGAGTCGGTGGAAATATAGTTGGCAATATTTACGATAAGCGAGAGAAGCAGCATAACTATTGTGACGGACAGCATTGTTATACGAATAAACCGTTTTCTTAACCGCTTAATCATTCCTTATTCTCCAGAACATAGCCAAGCCCACGGTTGGCATAAACGGATACCCGTGCGCCTATCGCCTTAAGCTTTTTCCGCAGGTTGGAAATATGTACCCACACAACGTTTATTTCGGAATCGCTGTCCCAGCCCCATATTTTTTCCATAATTCTTTCGGCGGAAAAAATAATGTTCGGGGATCTCATAAACATTTCCATCAGCTGAAATTCCTTTCCGCTGAGCCTTATTGACTTGTCGGAACATTCCAGCATACCGTTGCTTGTGTTTAAGGAAATGTCGCCGAAGGACAGCACCGTAGGCTTATATTCCTCGCTTCGTCTCAGCATCGCACGCACACGGCAGATAAGCTCGTCGGGCTCAAAGGGCTTCGGCAGATAATCGTCTGCGCCTGCATTGAAGCCGGCAATACGGTCGTCCTTCTGTCCTTTTGCAGTCAGCATCATTATCGGCGTCTTAACTCCTTCGCAGCGAAGCTTCTGCAATACCTCAATACCGTTCATCTTCGGCATCATTATATCTAAAATAATAGCGTCATATTCGCCTGAAACGCCGTATTCATAAGCTGAAAAGCCATCGTTTACGGCGTCTACCGAAAAATGGTTCTTTTCAAAGAATACAGTAAGCGCTTCCGCCAGATCAAGCTCGTCCTCCGCAATCAATAAACGCATATCCTCCACCTGCTTTCCAGAAAATAAGCCGGGACAAATGACTGTTGTTTATATTATAGCACCTGCGTGCGGGAAAATCAACTGCCGGCTACAGAATATCCCTGCCGGTTTCCTTGCAGCAGACAATGTTGAGATTACCGTTGCGGCAGCGGATTTTGTCGATAAATTCCTTGGGCACGCTGCTGTCCTTCAGAGTAATAAGGTACTGAAGCTCATAAAGAGTTCCCATATTTGTGGTTTTCACCTTGTCAAGGGAGTAGCTCTTTAAATATGTCCTGAACAAATCGTCGAAAAGGCCGTCGTAGTCGAGGTTTTCGGGAATTGTGATTTTAAGAACCCTTTCTGCTTCTCCTCTCTGACCGAATTTCAGGACTGTAAGAATAAGCATTACAGCTGCGATTATTACAAAGAAAATAACCGCCAGAACCACATAGCCCATTCCGGTAGCAAGACCTATTGCCATAGCAAGAAAAATAGAGCCGATTTCCTTTGCTGTTCCGGGAACGGAGCGGAATCTCACAAGGCTGAAAGCTCCTGCAATTGCAACTCCTGCACCGATATTCCCGTTGACAAGCATAATCACAATCTGTACCACAGCGGGCATAATTGCAAGGGTAACCGCAAAGCTCTGGGAGCATTTTGTGCGGAACATACCGAGAAAGGCGGTGCATATTCCAAGCACCAGAGAAACGGCTGTACAGATAAGAAAAGAGGATACAGTAATTTCGGTTCCTATAATTGAATTAAGCGCAGTCAGCATGGCGGGCAGCCTCCTTTTTGTTTTCCTTTAATATATGTTCACGGTAACAGGTGCCGTATTTTGAGAATGATACAGGGAAAATTTCCGCTTCCGAAAGCAGTTGGCTCAGCCATAACGGGCATGCTCCCGGCATTTTTATTTCCATAAGTATCCGATTGTCGGACAGGATTGGCTGTCCGTAATCCCCAAGCCGCAGATCCAGCTCCTTATCCCGCCAACGCATATTGTAATCGAAGGTTATCCGAAGTTCGCTGTCTTCTGTTCCTGCAAAAGCGGTACGGTCGTAGGCGATAAATACCTTCGGCTTTGTCTGGTGGAATTTCTGAAACCAGGCAATTTCCTGTCCGATCTGCCCGAAGAGCTGTTCAGGCTCAAGCCCGTACAATAATGGCTCCGTCATATATGCTTTTGTAGTAATTCTCCGCTTATAAACGACGCCGTTATATTTCTTTTTCAGCTCTACAAATACTTTCCCGTCATCTTCGGGAACGCCGTAGCTGCGTACCCGAAGCTTTTCTTTGTAAGCAGGTTTTTCTATTGATTCCCGTATAAGCCGCCAGTCGTCGGTATCATAATAAATATTGCATATCGTATATTCCCCGTAGTCGTCAGCCTTTATATATTGCTGCATTCTGCCGAGCAGGTATTTTTGCTGCGTTGGAGTCAGAAAGTACTTTTTCTCATACCGTTCAAAGCTGTATTGAGTCTTGTCTGCCATAGTAGCGACCTCCTTTGTACGTTATGATAAACCGCTGACTTAAAGATTACTTAAAGGAAAATATAATTTTGCCTTTAGGTAGATTTTAAGATAGGGCAGTAAAATGCAGTCATAACAGAAAGGAGGATATTTCAATGAAATATTCGGATAGAATAAAAGCGTTATTATTATGTACGATTATATCAGCAGGCGTTTTAAGCGGCTGCGGAGTAAGTTCGGATACAGAAAGCGGCGGAAATCTCACAGATAAAAGCCAAGTATCACAGGAGGTTCCGGAATCCGGTACAGCGGCGCCGGCTGCTGAAAGCGGTGCTGCTTCAACCGCAGATGAGGGCGCTGAATCCGGCACAGGCGAATCGGCGATAGATACTAATGTCTTATTGCAGCTTGCTGCGGCGCAGACAACAGAAATTCCGGATACGTCAGGTGCTTCAGCAATTACTTTTTCTGGCAGCTCTGCTGCTGTTTCGGGAAAGGGCGCAGAGGCTGAAAACGGCGTTGTTACAATTACAGAGGGCGGCGTTTATACTGTTTCCGGCGAGGCGGAAGAGGACCGTATTATTGTAAACGCCAAGGATGAGAAAGTAACAATTGTGCTGAAAAATGCACATATAAGCTGCTCCTGCGGAAGCCCCATATACGTTTATAAATCAGAGCTTACCACAATATATCTTCCGGAGGGAACGAAAAATACTCTGACAGACGGAAGCGAATATACCTATAATGACATCTTCTCCTCCGCTGCCGACGAAGAGCCCAACGCCTGTCTTTATTCAAAATCCGACCTTGTTATTGCAGGAAGCGGTGAATTGCTTGTAAATGCGAATTTTAACAACGGCATTACAAGCAAGGATACGTTAAGAATAGACGGGGCTTCCGTTTCCGTTACGGCTAAAAACAACGGAATTAACGGAAAGGACAGCTGCATAATCAGAAATGCCGCTGTCAAAGTTACAAGCGGCGCAGACGGGGTACGCTCCACCAACGACAGCGACAGCACTTTAGGCTATATTGTGATTACGGACTCTTCCCTTGACCTGACAGCGGGAGAGGACGGCGTGCAGGCTGTAACTGCGCTTGCAGTCAGCGGCGGCAGCTGCAATATCGTTTCGGGAGGCGGAAGCGGAGGGAAGGCTTCCTCCGACACAAGCGCAAAGGGTTTAAAGGGCGGAACAGAAGTCGCCCTGTATGGCGGCAGCTATAATCTGAACTGCTGCGACGACGCAGTTCACTCCAACGGGAATGTGCTGATTTCGGGCGGAAGCTACGAGATTTCTTCGGGGGACGACGGAATTCACGCCGACAAGAATACTGCAATAACCGACGGATTAATCAACATAAGCAAGAGCTACGAGGGTATTGAAGGAGCGTCTGTTGATATTTCGGGCGGCACAATAAATGTTATCGCAAGCGATGACGGTATAAATGCAGCAGGCGGTGCAGACGGAAGCGGAGCTGGCTTTCGCAGGGACAGCTTCGCAGCTTCATCTGACTGCTATATCAATATTTCGGGCGGAACTGTTACAGTTGACGCTTCCGGCGACGGCATTGACGCAAACGGCAGCATAACCGTTTCGGGCGGCGAAATATATGTGAGCGGCCCCACAAACAACGGAAATGGCGCGCTTGATTACGACGGCACGGCAATCATTACGGGAGGTGTTGTTGTTGCAGCAGGTTCAAGCGGTATGGCACAGAACTTCTCGGAGGGTTCAACCCAGGGAAGTATCCTGTTAGCCTATTCCGAAGCCTCTGCAGATACTATTACACTGAAGGATGCGGCGGGAAATATCCTGGCAAGCTATACTCCTGCAAGGAACTACAATTGTGTTGTCATAAGCTGTCCCGATATTACCACAGGCAATACCTATACTGTTGAAGCCTGCGGACAGACAACCTCCGTTACTATGACCGGTCTTATATACGGCAATTCAGGCGGCGGTAAGGGCGGCGGACAATTCGGCGGCGGACAGAACGGCGGCGGTAAACCGGGAAACCGTCCTGCCCGGCAGGAAGGAGAAGAGGCTTTTAATGGTGCAGGCGGCAGGGACGGTATGAAGGAACAGGCGATATAACGCTGATTGAAGGTACGGCATAGACAATAAACCCCACAGCCATACGGTTTGTGGGGTTTTGCTCTGCGCTTGGTCGGGTAAGCGGAATTATAAAGAAATAATGGTATCGGCTTCACAAATTATTCTGAAAAACATGATTATAATGCGCTTATTAAGTCAGCCCGCACAACCATCGGAAAAGGGGGATTAATTTACAGCTTAAGCGAATACAAATCGCTGCCTGAAGAAGCAGAACGAAAATTTTCAGATAAGAAAAGTCCTCCTCTGCTATAATGGAAGTGGGTCTGGCAACCGCATCACTAACGAAAGAAGGACTGTCATATAAATGATAATAATATTTTACCACATTCTGAATGGAATTTCAAGTACCGGGATGTAATAACCGTCAGATTCGGTTACTTTTTTTATAATAATTGCCGAACTTTTTTGTGTATAATACAAAAATATTGACAAATCGGGAAAAAAGTACTATTATATACATAGTAGGCTTGTAATTTACATTTTCTGACAAAATCAGACGGGGAAGATGATATGAAAAAACAAATCGTATTTAAAATTATGAAGGTAGGCATTATCGTACTGCTGGCTATTGCTGTTTTTGTGTTCGGCTTCCAGCTGTTTGTATCGAGAAGTAATGCACACGAAACCTCCCACGAGCGTATAAATGACGGCTTTGCAAAGCTTGAGGAAAGCAAGGTTACCGTTGCAAATCTTACGGAAAACCTTAACGAAGACTATATTTCAAAGGCTAACGCCTTCGCCGAAATGCTTAAGCTTAATCCCTCCTTAAAGGACGACAGCGAGGAGCTTGAGAGAATAAGGGTTCTCCTTGGCGTTGACGAGCTTCATGTAACCGACGCAAACGGTATAATCTACTGGGGTACCGTTCCGGATTATTTCGGATTTGATTTCAGTACTTCCGAGCAGACAAAGCCCTTTCTTGCAATCCTTGAGGACGACACCCTTGAAATTGCCCAGGAGCCTCAGGAGAACGGCGCAGAGGGAAAGCTTTTCCAGTATGTAAGCGTTCCCCGCAGGGACGAAAAGGGCATTGTTCAGATAGGAATGGAGCCTGTCCGCTTAAGCAACACCCTTGCAGATACACAGCCCGACAAGGTTCTTGGCAATATCAAGGTGGGCACGAACGGTACAATGTTTGCGGTTAAGAAGAGCGATATGACCCTCGCCGCTATCTTCAACAGCGATTATCTCGGTATGCCTGCTTCTGATATAGGCCTTCCCGCCGGTCTGTTTCAGGAGGGAAAGGATAACGACGGCTCTGTTACAATTGGCGGAGCTTCCTATTACGCCTGCGTTTCCGATAACGACGAATACTTTGTTGGCACTCTTATTCCTACCGGAGAGGTAATCGGCGAAGCCTTCCTTACCACTCTTATAGTTGTTATCCTTGTATGTATCGGCATAGTTATCCTTATAATGATTGTGAACAGGCTTATTGCAAAGAATATTCTTGACGGAATTACCTCAATTACAGGCGCTATACAGGAAATCGGCGCAGGAAACAACAATGTTCGGGTTGACGTAAGAAGCTGCGCTGAGTTCTGTATCTTAAGCGACGGTATCAACAGTATGCTTGACCATATCAATGAGAATATGGAGCGTATGCAGACCGTAAACGGTTCTATGGAGGCGCTTCTCGGACGTATCAGCGATATTTCCAACAGTATCAATACATATTCCGGCGAAATGGAGGACGTTTCCGTAAGGCTTTCCGACGGCTCAACAACACAGGCTGCAACAGCAGAGGAGCTTTCCGCTGCCTTCGCTCAGATTTCCAAGGAAGTCAACGACAATGCCGAGGCGGCAAGAAATGCAGACAGAATTGCTGCACAAACAAGAGAACAGCTGCGTGTAAACGCTGAAAAAATCAAGGCTATGCAGGATTCAATGCGGCAGATTAACGTAGTTTCCCAGAAAATCGGAAATATCGTAAAGACTATTGACGATATAGCCTTCCAGACAAATATTCTTGCTCTTAACGCTTCCGTTGAGGCAGCAAGAGCAGGAGAGCACGGCAAGGGCTTCGCAGTTGTAGCCGACGAGGTAAGAAACCTTGCCAACAAGTCCGCCGACGCAGTTAAGGGAACCACAAGCCTTATTACCGAAACCTTACAGGCTGTTGAGCATGGTATTGTGGTTGCAGATGAAACTGCCCGTCAGCTTGATGAAATGACCGAAAGCGTAAATCAGAGCGCAGGACTTATAGCTGAGATAGCCGGGGCTACAATCAAGCAGGCTGAAAGTATTGAGATGGCTGTTGCAGGTATGAATCAGATTACCGAGGTTGTTCAGGCTAATTCGGGAATTTCCCTGAGCGCACAGGAAACTGCAAAGAAGCTGGACAGCGAGGCTGCAAAGCTTATTGATATGGTTAATGAGGGAGTTTAATAAAAATGGCAAGCGAGGGTATCGGCGGTTTGCTGATACCCTCGTTTTTATGCTATAAATCAACGTCTGCAACGGAGCTTACCGTTCCGGACGAAAGTCCGCCGTTGACTTAGTATAACTTATTGACTTTGCAGTTGATATGGTATATGATAATTACTGTAAAACAGCGCTTAATGAGAGAAAGGAGAATAATTTTGGATATTTCAAAGATTTCCGCAAGCGGCTCTCCGAAAAGCCACATGATATACCACGAAAATACGCAGGAGCTGCACATAAACACCCTGCCGAAGCACTGCTACTTTATACCATTTTCGGAGGAGCAGAATCCCTTTGAAAGCAGGGAAAATTCCGACTTTTTTGAGCTGCTGAACGGCGACT
>JBJERK010000131.1:0-3657 GCA_051882255.1 Ruminiclostridium sp. | reverse complement strand
TATATGCTGCTTACTCCGAGAAGTCCACAACTGTTGACTACCCCTTCATGGCAGTTACAGACGACAACGGCGACAAGACCTTAACAAGACACGAAATCGACATTCTCTCTTATGCAGGCGCTAAGTATGCTGATGGTATTGATTGGGATACAGACGGCGACCAGACATACGATGACAACGGCTTAGGAACCAATCCTAACGACTTCGCAGGTCTCGCTTCTCAGGTAGGCGACTTCTTCAACAAGCAGACCAACGGTACAATCACATTCAAGTTCACAGCTGCTACTGCTTCCACAGGTACAGCTTGGCAGAACGGCGGTGTTCCTTCTACTCAGGTAGGTATCAAGAACGCTCTTGGTGATGCAACCGCTAACGACTTCGCACTCTTCTTCAACTACGACCAGACTGGTTCTCTCCAGGCTGTTGCAGCTGTAGACGCTAACGCTGGTACAGTAACATTCGATATTTCTGATGTTCTTGACGCTCTTGATGGCAAGACAATCGGTGTTATCGACAACATCTACTACGGTATGACAAAGGGTGTTACTTACTCTGACCTTGGCGGTGCTGTAGGTCTTAAGGTTGAGTCCATCACTCTCGCTTACGACGAAGACGCTGACGACGACGCTGACATCGAAGACGATACAGACGTTGAAGAAGATGACGACGACGCAGTTGTAGAAGACGACGATGATGACGACGATGCAGTTGTAGAAGACGACGACGATGACGACGACGATTATGTTGACGATGACGACGACGACGACGCTGACGTTGACGGTGACGAAGACATGGTTGACGCTGCTGACGACGACGACGATGCTAACCCCGGTACAGGTGTTGCACTCGCAGTTGTTCCTGCTCTCGTAGCTGCTGCTGCAGTAGTAGTTTCCAAGAAGAGAAAGTAATTAATCTTTAAGGTAATTACAAGCTAAACAAATTAAGCGGAACCCTCGGGTTCCGCTTTAATTTTAAGCTGACCTTTGTGTAATTTTACTAAAGGCGGAAATTCCCGTAAGAAAGCCGTTTAACTTTATAAGTTTAATCGTTTTGTATATAAATTTGCGGCTATATTTAGTCATTTTGCATATTGACGATAAGGGTATATTCAGGTATAATTAGTCTATACGTTAATGTACATAAGTGCAGTCAACGTGTTATAATTTTTTAGGAGGACACTTAAAATGAAGTTAAGAAAGTTAATTTCCGGCGTAGCAGTTGTAACTGCAGCAGCTTCTTTTGCTACAGCAGCAAGCGCTACTCTCGCAGTTGTACCCCAGGACGGACATTTCAGAAGCGGCACAGGTATGTGGATGCCTATTCTCTACTCCGATGGTACAAAGGACACATCTGAAAAGGACGCTACAGACTACGGTATCGACCTTTACAACATCGGTTCTGTTGTTGTAACAATGAAGTCTTCTGCTCCCGAATACTTTGAGGGCGCCTTCGGCGGCGGTATCATTCTTTCCACTGCCGGAACAAGCCACAACTGGAACTCCAAGGAGTACTGGGGCGTAATCGACGAGGATAAGGAAATCGATTCCCTTAATGCTGACGCTCCCGTTCAGTTCAAGAAGATCGGCGACAACCTTTACGAAGGCGTAATGCTCGTTGACGATTCCAACTGCGTACCTACAAACGAAGACGTTCACCTCGTTCAGCTCGCTATCCAGGAATGGGGTCAGGAAATGGACGACATGGTTGTTGTTTCCTGCGTAGTTAAGGATAAGGACGGAAACGTTATGATTTCCTTCGACGAAAACGGTAAGGCAAACCTTCCTTTACTCGACGGAAGCGAAGCTCCCGCTGAGGAAGAGACTCCTGCTGAAACAGAAGCTCCCGCTGAAGAGCCTGCTGAAGAAGAGGACGTAGCTCCCGCTGAAGAAGAAGAGGAAGATGTTGATGCCGCTGAGGAAGAGGACGACGACGATGCAGCAGCTGAAGATGAAGATGAAGATGTAGACGACGTTGCTCCCGCAGAGGAAGAAAAGCCCGCTGCTGGTAACGTTGACGCTGCTACAGATTCTTCCAAGGGTTCACCTGACACAGGCGTTGCTGACGTAGCAGCTGTTGCTGGTCTCGCAATCGTAGCTGCAGGTGCAGTTATCGTTTCCAAGAAGAGAAAGTAATTTTTCCAAGAATTACATACAAAGAGAACGGAGCCTTTTCGGGCTTCGTTCTTTTTATCAACGAAAGTATTTCTTTTTTAGTGATTTTGCATATTGACGTTACAGGCAAAATAGAATATAATGATTTTGTTACTTAAACGTAATGCATAATTTAAGGAGGATTATTCAAAATGAAGTTAAAAGCTTTAATTTCAATGGGCGCTGCTGCTGTTATGGCTGCTGCTTCCGTAGTTTCTGCAAATGCAACTCTTGCAGTTTCCGAAAACCCTGCTGACGGTCTTTCTTCCGGCACAGGTATGTGGCTCAGAAAGATTTATGTTCCCTCTGAGAACGTTGACTGCGGCATCGACTGCACAAAAATCGGTTCTGTAACCTTTACAATCACTGCTGCTGATAAGGATTACTTTGAGGGTATGTTCGGCGGCGGAGTTGTTGTTTCCTGCGGACCTACCTCAATCTGCCCTGCCGACCATAACTGGATTTCCAAGAGCTACTGGGGCTGCAACGACGAGGAGCTTGAGATTACAACAGTAGGCGAGGACACCGATATTCTTGCTAACAAGGTTGGCGACTACACATACGAGCTGGTTTGCCCCGTTGACGAGTCCAACTGCGTATACTCCGAGGTTCTTGAGAACCCCGACGGATATGTTCAGATTGCTCTTCAGGAATGGGGTCAGGATATGTCCGACATCGTTGTAGTTTCCATGGAGCTTAAGGACGCTTCCGGCGCTACTATGGCTAAGTTCGACGGCGACGGCAATATGATTGGCGGCGGCGCTGCTGCTGAAGAAGCTCCCGCTGAGGAAGAAGCTCCTGCTGAAGAAGAAGCTCCCGCTGAGGAAGAAAAGCCTGCTGCCGGCAATGTTGACGCTGCTACAGACTCCTCTAAGGGTTCTCCTGACACAGGCGTTGCAGACGTTGCAGTAGTTGCAGGTCTTGCAATCGTAGCCGCTGGTGCAGTTATCGTTTCCAAGAAGAGAAAGTAATTTTTCTGATAGAAAACAGCAGAAACCCTCCCGTCTTCGGGAGGGTTTTTTGTATATACAAGCCTTTTTCGGGGGAAGCTAATCCCGAAAGGTTGTGATACTATGATGAAAAACGACGGACCGGCTGTACCTCTGGGGCTGGGATATGCTCTTGCTGAGAATAATGAGGCGCTTAAGTATTTTGCTGCCCTTTCCTCGGAAAATCAGCGGAAAATCATTGAGCAGACGAGGAAAATCGGCTCAAAGGCTGAAATGCGGCAGTTTGTGGAGAACCTTGTGAACAGGGAGAGACCGGAGATATAGCTGATTATGCTTTATGCAAATAGGCAGTGCGCCGCGCTTTAGCGCGGCGCACCTTTGCGGCGGCTGCGCCGCCGCAAAATCGCGGGCTTTGCGAAACTGGCAGTGCGCCGCGCTTTAGCGCGGCGCACCTTTGCGGCGGCTGCGCCGCCGCAAAACCTGCGGGCTTTGCGAAACGGGGAGTGCGCCGCGCTTTAGCGCGGCGCACCTTTGCGGCGGCTTTGCCGCCGCAAAAC
>JBJERK010000130.1:0-3658 GCA_051882255.1 Ruminiclostridium sp. | reverse complement strand
TGTGTATAACGACCTGAAATGGAGCAAGGGCTATAACGGAATTGCCCTGCTTGCCTCCGACGAGCGGTTTACAAAGGCGATAACCGACCGTGCAGAGTCCCTTGTGAAACGGGACATTAACCGTCCCTGCGTGGTTATCTGGTCGCTGGGAAACGAGAGCGGCTACGGTACAAATATGCTTGCGGCAGGAAAGCTTGTGAAAGCTCTTGACGATACAAGACTTCTTCACTACGAAAGCACCCATAAGCTTGACGACACTTCCGACGAAATACTGGACTTCGTTTCGGAAATGTATACCTCTCCCGAGGATATGCAGAAATTTCTTGAAAAGGAGGAGGAAAAGCGTCCCTTTATCCTCTGCGAATACTGCCACGCTATGGGCAACGGTCCCGGGGATTTGGAGGACTACCACAACATTTTCTACTCAAATGAGCGCTTCTGCGGCGGCTTTGTGTGGGAGTGGAGCGACCACGCCTGCATTCTCGGAGAAACCGCCGACGGCAAGCCAAAATACGGCTACGGCGGGGACTTCGGCGAGCGCCACAACGACGGGAATTTCTGCATGGACGCCCTGACCTACCCCGACAGAACGCCCAACACGGGACTGCTTGAGCTTAAGCAGGTTTACCGCCCCGTGCGGGTAACAAAGGCAAGAAAGAAGGGCGCCTTTATCTTTGAAAACACCCTTGAATTTGCAAATGCGGCGGAAATTCTGGACTGCCGCTATGAGATAACGGACGAAAACGGAGTTTTATCCTCGGGCAGTATTACTTTCGACCTGCTTCCGCTGGAAAAACGGGAGGTTTTTGTGCCCGCTGCTGCCGATATTTTTGCAGGAGATACCTATATCCGCTTTGTTTTTACTGCAAAAGCAGATACCTTGTACTGGGAAAAGGGCTATGAGGTATGCTTTAATCAGCTTATGCTTGCAGAGGCGGTGAGGGAGGATACTGCACCCGAAAAAGAGGTAAGAATTACCCTTTCCGATACAGCCTTTTTCGTTGAAATAACTGCTGAAAATATCGGCTATCGCTTCAACAAAAGGCTTTCCGCCTTCGACTCGATTACCGTCGGCGGCAGGGAAATCCTTGACAAGCCCCTTATGTTCAACTTCTTCCGCGCGCCCGTGGACAACGACGTTATGAAAAACGACTGGTACAGCGCCCATCTCCACGATTTTACAGCAAGAAATTACGGAGTAACCGCACGGCTTACGGATAACGCCGCAGAAATTACTCTGCGCCAGTCCTTCGGCTGGAGTATTCATCAGCCCTTTGCGTATATGGACGTAAAGTATCTGATTTCCGCAAGCGGGCTTGATATTGAGTGCAGCGCTGAGTTTTCCAACAAAGTAACCTTCCTGCCCCGCTTCGGCATAAGGCTGTTTCTGCCGAAAGCCTTTGACAGGGCAGAGTATTTCGGCTACGGACCTTACGAAAGCTATATCGACAAACACCAGGCAAGCTATATGGGAAGCTTTTCGGCGGCTGTTCCGGAAATGCACGAGGACTATATCCGTCCCCAGGAAAACGGCTCCCATTACGGCTGCAAAAAGCTTTCGGTTACAGACGGAAAGACAGAAATAAGCTTTACTGCACCCAAAACATTTTCTTTCAGCGCTTCGGAATATACGCAGGAGGAGCTTGCAGCTAAGCGCCATAATTTCGAGCTGGAAAAGTGCGGCAGCACTGTTATCTGCGTTGACAGCGCTATGGCAGGAGTAGGCTCAAACGCCTGCGGTCCTGCTCTTGCGGAAAAGTACAGACTGACCCTGCCGGAAATTTCTATGAAGCTTCATATCGGGATACAGCGGATTCAGGCAATACCGCACGTATAAATCAAGAGGTGAAAACAATGACTATACAGGAAAAAATAAAAAACAACAAAACCTATCTCGGCATTGAGTTCGGCTCAACACGGATAAAGGCGGTGCTTATCGACGATACCTTTGCTCCTGTTGCGGCAGGCAGCCATGACTGGGAAAACCGCTTTGAAAACGGGGTCTGGACATACCCGCTTGAGGATATAATCGGAGGGCTTCAGCACTGCTACGCAAGTCTTGCTGCCGACGTAAAGGAGAAATACGGAATTATCCCCGAATCCTACGGCGGAATGGGAATTTCGGGAATGATGCACGGCTATATGGCTTTTGACGAGAATGATAACCTGCTTGTGCCCTTCAGAACATGGCGCAACACCATTACCGGGCAGGCTGCTTCCGAGCTTTCAGAGCTTTTCGGCTTCAATATCCCCCAGCGCTGGAGCATAGCTCATCTTTATCAGGCTATACTGAACAAGGAGGAGCATATAGCAAAAATTGCCCATATCAACACCCTTGCAGGATATATTCACTACCGCCTTACGGGAGTAAGAGCAGTAGGAGCAGGCGAGGCTTCGGGCATTTTCCCGATAGAAAACGGCGATTATAACGCGGAATATCTTGATAAGCTTGACCTACTGCTCAAAGAAAAGAATTTTGGCGGAAATATAAGGGAAATTCTTCCCGCTGTTCTTAGTGCAGGAGATGGAACGGCGACCCTTACCGAAAGCGGCGCAAGACTTATCGACCCTGCGGGAGCGCTAAAAGCAGGCGTGAAGCTCTGCCCGCCGGAGGGTGACGCAGGAACAGGAATGGTTGCCACAAACAGCGTTCTTCCGAAGACGGGAAACGTTTCCGCAGGAACCTCGATTTTCGCCATGCTGGTGCTTCCCCAGCCCCTTAAGGGCTTCTACCCGGAAATTGACGTTGTTACAACCCCCGACGGTTCTCCCGTTGCTATGGTGCACTGCAACAACTGCTGCTCCGAGCTTGACGCATGGGTAAGGGTATTCGGAGAATTTGCGGAGCTGAGCGGAAAGCCTTTGGAAAAGTCCGGGCTTTATGAATTGCTGTACAGAAATGCACTTAAGGGCGACCCGGACTGCGGCGGAACGGTTGCATACAATTTCCTTTCCGGCGAGCCTGTTGCAGGAGCAGAAAAGGGAAGACCAATGTATTTCAGAACACCCGAGGGCAGCTTCAGCCTTGCGAACTTCTTCCGTGCGCAGCTTTACTCCTCAATGGCGGCGCTGAAGCTTGGCATGGACATTCTCTTTGAAAAGGAAAAGGTTGCCGTTGAAAGAATAACAGGTCACGGCGGACTTTTCAAGGTTCGTGGCGTTGCCCAGCAGTTCCTTGCCGACGGACTCGGCAGCCCTGTTTCGGTAATGAAAACAGCAGGCGAGGGCGGAGCATGGGGTATGGCTTTGCTTGCTGCTTATGCCGCTGTCGGAAAGGGAAGAAGCCTTTCGGAGTTTCTTGAAAATGAGGTATTCGCCTCAATGGAAGCCGTAACCGTAATGCCCGACGAAAAGGGCGCAGCAGGCTTCTGCGCCTTTATCGAAAACTATAAAAAGGGTCTGGCTGCCGAATATGCGGCGGCAAATCAGGCTTAAGACTGAAATATGTACAATTGAAACAGCCTCCGAAGTAAATCCGGAGGCTGTTTTTCCGCTTTTCCCGCATTTATTGCTCCTGCAGCATAATCCCCAAAAGCTATAACCAAAGCTCTGATACTAATAACCGTTTGAACGAAGGAAAAGATTTGCTAAAAGACGGTGCCGAAATTGAGGAAAAGAAACGCAGGCGTACTGTATGTACGTCAAGTTTCTTTGACGA
>JBJERK010000129.1:0-3665 GCA_051882255.1 Ruminiclostridium sp. | reverse complement strand
GGCTGAAATCTCTTTTTCTCTCACTCTCTCACTCTCTCAAAAAATCTCAAAGAAAAATCGTCTTCCCGCCGGTGCATTTGAAGATAAGCTCTAAGATTGCGATAGCTACGGGCTGGTGGAGGATGTAGAGGAGCAAACCGTGTCTGCCTATGAAGGCAAGACCCGAGAAGCGGGTCATATACATACCCTTGGCGGCTCTGCCGGATTTGAAGTAGGCGCCGAGGGAAGCTCCTGCAAAAAAGAGGAAAATATTAGGAATAAGGGGGAAGTAGTCGCCGCTGAAAAAGGCGGGGGAGGGGAAGCCTAAGGGGAAGAGATAGTCGGTTTTGTACAGGAAGGCGGGGAGATTTACCCTGAAAAGACCGTTAAAGCCGATGTAGCCGCTGGGAACGTTCAGCGTAAGGGCGTAAAGCAAAGCGAACACTATTATTCCCACGATATAGGGCAGGCGCTCGGTAAATTTTCCTACGAAGCCGTAAATCATAGCCGCAATTCCGAGGAAATGAAGCACTCCGAAAACAATTACCTCCGAGGGCATAACCAGCGCCGTCACAAAGGTCATCGCCATTCCTATAAAGAAGTAAAGAGCGCCCCGCTTGAAATTGTTCTTGGAATAATTCGAGGAAATTCCCGCAACAGCTATAAACGTACCCGCAATAAGGGGCTGAAACCATTTCATTATAAGGTCTATAACGTCGGGAAGATTAACCCCGTAAATAAAAGCAATATCAAAATAAACGTGATATATTACCATGGAAATAAAGGCAATTCCCCTTATTTCGTCCACAATTCCAACTCGTTTTCCCATGCTGTCTTACCTTTTCTTGGGGCATTACTGCGTAACCGCCGCCCTTATTTTTGCATACTGTCTTTATTTTATCATAACATATCGCATTTTTCAAGGCATAACACGGCTTTCGTCAAAAATAATTTTCCTGCTTTCTCCTCCCCTTAATATTTCCTCGGCAACAGGATTTTCCACAAGAGAAATTATCGTCCTGTACAGGTTTCTTGCGCCGAATTTCTCGCTGTAGCCTTTGTCTGCAAGCTTTTTCACTGCCTCCTCCGTTACTTCAAGAGTATATCCCCTCTCCGAAACCCGCTCTGTAAGCTCCTCAAGCATATTGCGGCAGACCTTCTCAATATCCTCCTTTGTAAGCTTTCCGAATACTACGATTTCGTCCGCCCTGTTTAAGAACTCGGGGCGGAAAGTATTTTTAAGCTCCTTTTTAACGGTCTCCTCAATTATTTCCCCCTTTTCCCCGGAAATAAAGCCGAGTGAGCCGCTTTTTTCCGTAATATGCCTTGCTCCTACGTTAGTGGTCATTATTATTATGCAGTTCTTTGCGCTTACCCTGCGCCCGTCTGCGGAAGTAATATGCCCGTCGTCAAGAAGCTGTAAAAGAATATTGAGGACATCGGGGTGGGCTTTCTCAATCTCGTCAAAAAGAATAACGCTGTAGGGCTTGTTCTTTACCGCCTCAATAAGCCTTCCCCCGTCATCGTAGCCAACATACCCCGCAGGCGCTCCGATAAGCCCGGAAACGCTGTGCTTTTCCATATATTCCGACATATCAAAGCGTATGAGTGCGCTTTCGTCCCCGAAAAGGGCGGCTGAAAGCGCTTTTGAAAGCTCGGTTTTGCCTACTCCCGTAGGTCCTGCAAAAATAAAGCTGCCTAAGGGACGATTCCTGCGGCTTATGCCCGACCTTCCCCGGCGTATAGCGGCAGAAACCGCCTTTACCGCCGCTTCCTGCCCGATTACCCGCCTGCTTAGCTCCTGCTCTAAGTCAAGAACACGCTGCGCCTCGCTTCGGGTTACCTCGGAAACGGGGATTCCGCTTTCCCTGCTTGCGGCGTCTGCAATATCCACCGCTGTTACGGTCTTGTAGCCCTCGCCGTTGCTTTCCGCCTTTGTTTTCAGTATCTCGTACTCGGTCGATAGCTTTCGCTCGCTGTTTCTTATCTCCGCCGCCCGCTCAAACTCCTGGGCTGCAACCGCCGCCTCCTTTTCACGGGCAAGGGAAGCAAGCCTGTCTTCCAGCTGTGACAGCTCGGGAGGGCGGCGGAATTCCCGTATCCTTACAGTAGCGCAGGCTTCGTCCATAAGGTCTATCGCCTTGTCGGGCAGCTTCCTGCCCTCAAGATAACGTACCGACAGCTTTACCGCCGCAGCTATCGCTTCGTCGGAGATTTTTACCCCGTGATATGCCTCGTACTTGGGCTTTAAGCCCTGCAATATGCTTATCGCCGCTTCCTCGCCCGGCTCCTCGATTTTTATGGGCTGAAAGCGGCGGGCAAGAGCGCCGTCCTTTTCGATATACTTCCGATACTCGTCGTATGTGGTGGCGCCGATAACCTGAATTTCCCCACGGGCAAGGACGGGCTTTAAGATATTCGCTGCGTCAATTGCGCCCTCGGCAGCTCCTGCACCTACGATAGAATGAATTTCGTCTATGAAGAGAATAACGTTCCCGTCTGCGGAAACCTCCTCGATAATGGACTTTATACGCTCCTCAAAGTCGCCCCTGTACTTTGCTCCTGCAATAACAGCGGTAATATCAAGGCTATAAAGCCGCTTGTTTTTAAGTCCCTCGGGGACTGCCCCCTCCGCTATTTTTATTGCAATTCCCTCCGCAATCGCAGTCTTGCCCACGCCGCTTTCCCCCACCATACAAGGGTTATTCTTCCTTCGGCGCAGAAGTATCTGAACAGCGTCGGCGATTTCCCTTTCACGGCTTATTACAGGGTCGATTTTCCCCTGAGCTGCAAGGGCAGTAAGATTTTTTCCGTATTTTTCAAGTATGGGCAGGTTTTTCTGATTTTTTCGTGCAGGCTCTGCCCCAAAATCGCTTACGGTATTTTCCCCGCCGCAATCCCTGCAAAGCTGCTGCACATTAACCCCAAGCTCTTTCAGAAAACGCGCGCCGTAACAGCCCTCGTCCCGGAGAATTGCGCAGAGGATATGCTCCGTTCCCACATAGTTCTGCTTCGCAGCTCTTGCACCCGAAAGAGCGGTTTCAAGAATACGCTTGCTCCTTGGCGTAAAGTCGCTTGCAGTAAGGCGGGTAGCAACGCCCCTGCCAATAATAAGCTCCATTTTAGCAAGCACGTCCTCCCGCTTTATTCCGTATTTTTTAAGTGCAAGACAGGCAACCCCGCTTTCCTCGCTTAAAAGCCCGTAAAGGATATGCTCGCTTCCGACGTAGGTATGCCCCAGCGCCATAGCCGCCTCCATAGCCTTATTAAGCGCACCGTTTGCCTTTTCGGTAAAGCCCTTGAACTCTATCATAAAACCGCCTCCATTTTTCTGCAATACTGTAACACTTTTTCGCCTATTACATATATTATATTATGAAACGTTTCATAAATAATTAATCAGGAGGAAACATATTATGTTCGGTAACAACTGCATCTGGATTATCATCCTTATTCTCTTATTCTGCTGCTGTGGTAACGGTAACTGGGGCGGCTGTGGCTGCGACTGTGCACCCAGCTGCGGTAACGGCAACGGCTGCGGATGCGGCTGCTGATAGCTGTTAACAGGAAAGAGGGCTGCCAAAAGGCAGCCCTCATGCTGTCGATAAACCGCCATCTGCGTCGTCAACCTCATAACGGCAGGCACAAAGCCTAGCCGTTATGCGGTTTCCTAGCATCTGACGATT
>JBJERK010000128.1:0-3668 GCA_051882255.1 Ruminiclostridium sp. | reverse complement strand
TTAAGCGCAAAGCGCTTATTTAAGATTAACCCTCGTTAATCTTAAATAAAGGCTTTACTTATTACCTCTTAAATCACTAATTCCCCGACGGTTTCCCGTCGGGGAAAAGTGCTTTAATTCGATTTTTCCTCAGAGATTAAGCGAGGAGAAGCTTAGGAGCTGTACCTACTGTGTAACCGTCTGCAGAGATACCTGCTGTGTGTGTATCCCAAGCGAAGGTGGAAGCTGTCCACTTGCCCTGTGTAAGGTTAGCACCGGTTGCAAGGTCGGTAACGTTACCAACTGTATCTGTATCAGCTGTGTACCAAACTGCTGCGCAGTCGCCGCCAACGAGGGAAGCTTCGAAGCAAGCGTTCTTCATGTCGGGGAAGAGGGAAGCGAGTTCGATTGTCATAAGCTCGGCGGGGTCTGTGATGTTCTGCTTGGAGTCGTTAGCAACGTGAGAGTTAGGAGAAGCTTGCCATGTGTAGGTTGTGTTGGACTTGAATGCTGAAGCATCACTGAGTACAAGAGTCCAGGAACCTGTGTTGTCAACAGAACCGGTGATAAGGCACTGTGCAGTAGAAGACTGCTTCATTCCGTAACCGTTTGTGTCGCACTGGGTAAGGAATGTGTCGATGCAGTCTTCAATAGACGCAGCGGTAGAGTCAGCAGATGTAACTCTGGAAGATGTAACGTATCCTAACATTGTAGGAATGAGGATTGCAGCTAATACACCGATGATAGCAATAACTACGATTAACTCAACGAGTGTAAAGCCCTTCTTAGCCTTAAGCTTCTGGAAAAACTTTATCATTGTTTTTTCCTCCTTATAAAAATTTTTTATGTATAACCTCTGCGGGTTATATCCATATTCAGGTTGCTTTCCGCTTCCTGTAGTTACAGTATAGCCGATAATGTTAAATTTTGCAAGTGTTTTTTCGCAAAATTATGCGCCGATATGTGAAATTTATTAAATCTGCATAAAGAAGAGCAGTCTTTTTTTGCATATTTCCAACGTCCGGTTACACTTTCGTACTGTTTCGGAAACGTTTTCACAAGTTTTGAATTTTTGAAAAAACAGGCGGGTTAAATGTAACTTTTTTAAGCTTACTCAGCTAATTCCTGGAAAATTTTTGCGTTAAAGGTGTCGTGATGGTCCTTTTTAGGCGGGTTCTGGGTAAAGTCTACCTCCATTTTATAAAGCACTCCCGACTTTCCCGTCGCCATACAGGTTACAACAACAGAATATGTATGAATATCCGTTCCCGATACTTCCCATTCGATTTTCTTCGTAAGGCTAAGCTCCTTAATCTCGGTCTTTTCCTCGATAAGCGTACCGTCAACGTAGTACTTGAACTGATATTCTCCCGAAACTCCCGATTTGGGCGGGGTTACGGAAATCGAGGTCTTACGGGAATCCGCCGAGCTTTCGCCGCTTAAGACTACCTCAACACGGGTATTCGGCTCAACAACGGTTTCCGGGTCAATACTCTGGCTTATAACCGTTCCCGGCTCTTTGTCCGAGTTATTGTCGTAGCTTATGCTTAGCCCGATTCCGTTTTCTTCTGCAAGTGCGGTAGCCTGCTCAACCGACTTTCCCACCATGTCGGGAACTCTTATTTCCTGCTCGGGAGCGCCGAGGCTTACGTAACAGGTGACCGTCGTACCCTTTTCAACCATTTCTCTTGCGGCAGGAACGGTCTTTACGATGCAGTTCTTTGTAACCTCCTCGCTGTCGACGCTTACAATCTCGCACTTAAGCCCCTGCTTTTCAAGAAGAGTGCGGGCGTCGTCTATGTTTCTGCCGGTGTAGTCGTCTATTTCAACAAGCTTGCTGCCGCTGCTTACGGTTACTGTTATCTTATCGCTCTTGTCGATTTTCGTGCCGGCAGAAGGCTCCTGAGCGATAAAGCCGCCCTCGGGAACGCTGTCGCTGTACTGATAATCCGCCTTGATATTGAGCTTCGGGTATTTCATCTCAATCTGCTCCCAGGTAAGCTCCGAAAAATCGGGAACCTCCATTTTGTTGGGGTCTTCCGTTGTTGCAATAGTTGTTTCGGCAGGCTTTTTGCCGCCGTCACAGGCTGCTGCACCAAAAACCATAATAATAGCGAGAACCGCCGCTAATAGCTTTTTCATAACATAACCTCCGTATATATGAATATACATATCAATAATAGCATATAAGCGGCGTTTTGTCAATTATTAAGTGATAATCTCCGCTTCCTCCTCCATTTCCACAAACTTTGTAAACTCTGCGCTTACTCCCCGCCCGCCGATAGTAAGCCCGGTAGGCGTTCCCTTTTCGTCGATAGTTAGCGTGTAGGTGCAGGTAGGCGCCTGTCCGGATAGAGTTATTATCCCCTCGCTTGCTGCTGCGTTCTCCTTGTTGTCGATAGCTGCTTCAAAGGCGTCGGTTATAAGCCGTGCTGCGGAAACCGCCTCCTCGCTTACGTCCCCGAGGCTTTCCATATCATACATTGTAAGCTTTGTTTCCCCGTCGCTTACCGTGATTATAAGCCCCTCCAGCGGAAAAGGCTCTGTAACGCAGAATTCCCAGCTGTTTTCGCCGAATCTGCGCATCTGCACAGTGCAGCTGTCCTTCCCGTAGCTAAGCTGCGCCTCGGCGCTGAAGCTTTTGTCGATGTCGGGGACTGCCGTCTGTATCTTAGGAGCAGAACAGCCCGAGAGGAGAAGACCTGCACCCAAAAGGGAAAAAAGAGGAAAAATAAAACGTTTCATACCTTCTGTCCTTTCAAGTTTTTAGAGAACAAAAAGTGTGAAACGTTGCTTTTATATTTGGGGCAGCACCTCAACAATATCCCTCGGCAGAATCCCGTACATAGATTTTTTCGCCGCAAGCCTGTCTGCCGCAAGTCCGTGAAGATACGCCCCGAGAACGGCGGCGTAGAAGGGCTCGACGCCCTGAGCCGCAAGGGAAGCGATTATTCCCGCAAGAACGTCGCCGCTTCCGCCCTTGGCAAGTCCCGGGTTGCCCGTCGTATTCACAAAAGCCTCACCGGTAGGGGCTGCGATTACGGTATTTACGCCCTTAAGAACGGTTATCGCCCCGTACTCCGCCGCAAAAGCCTTGGCGGCGGATAAGCGGTCGCTTTGTATTTCGGAAACCGTTCTGCCCGTTAAACGGCTGAACTCCGCAGGGTGAGGCGTTACGATAACACCCTTTTTGTTTTCCTTTAATACATTTATATGACCGCAAATCGAATTAAGACCATCAGCGTCAATAATTACGGGACAATCTGCATTTTTTACCGCAAATTCTGTCGCTTCAAGGGTAAATCTGCTGTTTCCAAGCCCGCAGCCGATAAGAACTGCGGTTGGTTTATTCTGTGGCAGGAAGCTTTTTATCTCGCTTACTGCCCGCTCGTTAATAAATCCGTCGTAGTCGTAGTCAAGGGGAAGGTAGGTCGTTTCGGGGACTGCGGCGGCGATTGCGTTTACTACCTTTGCGGGAGTTGCAAGGGTACAAAGCCCCACGCCCATTCTCAGCGCCGCATTTGTGGAGAGAAGCGCCGCCCCCGTATATCTTCCGCTTCCGCTTATGTTCAGCAGTTTTCCGTAGCTGCCCTTATGTGAAACGGTTTTCCGCTCGGGAAGAAATTCACGTATAATTTCGTCGGTAAGAACTGCCTCGCAGCGCTCAAAGCAGCCGCCCGGAATCCCTA
>JBJERK010000127.1:1520-15750 GCA_051882255.1 Ruminiclostridium sp. | reverse complement strand
AAGGCGCGCAACTGGGGCGGCGAAGCCGCAGTATTGCCGCCGCTGAAGCGGCGGCGCTCACTTGCGGGAAAATCAAATCGACGGGTTTAGCGAAATGACAGCAGAGCGTACAAACAACCTCACTACCCCTTAAGCAAATGAATATAATGATTAGCCTCCCTCAGAACGTGGTCGGCAAGCAGAGGTATTATAATTGAGCGGATATTGCACTGCTCAATACCCTTTGTTCCCGCCATCTTGAAATCCCTGAACTTCTTGGTAAGCTCAAGGGCTTCTTCTGCTGAGCTTTCCTTTTCGAGCAGGTTGCAGTAGTCAATCGCAAAGCCGTTGGCGGTAGTAATCAGCTCCGCCTCGCATGGGTCGAGAGAACCCCGGATAAACAGGGCGTGCTCCATCATAATCCTGTTCCAGAAATCCCTTCCGCCGCCTGTTCTCTCCTTGTGCAGGCACTCGTTTTCCAGCGCCTCAACGTTCTCACGGTACAGCTTCGCTTCTCTGATGATATGCTCAATAAGCAACGGGTAGTTCGCAGTAAACATCTCGCAGCAAAGCACCCGTTTCAGAACCTCCTCCTTAAAGGCAATCAGCCCGTCCAGCAGGCAAAGGGCGGTTTTATTCAGCCCGCATACCCTGCCCCGCATCTCCTCGCCGAAGCCGCTCCTGTTGCCGCATCTGAGATGAAGCTCGCGGGCAGTAATTTCCTTGTTTATCGGAATACCGGTAAAGCACTCGGACTTCCGCTCCGCAGCGGCGGTAAATTCGGTTACAATCTCCCCTGAGCGCAGAACGTGCTGAGGAATAACGCCGTTGGCGAGGGTTACGGCGTTGGACAAAAGCTTTTCAAACTCGGTTTTGTAAAATTCCGCCCGCTCGGCGAAGTCGGGATTTGCGGGAGTAAAGCCCGCCTTGAGAAAGAAGGCATGCTCCTTCATAATACGCCCCGAAAAAAGGTGAAGCGCAAGAGATTTTTCCACATAATTCTGAATCATAAAACCATTCCTTTCATTCTGCTTCAATCGCAAAGCTTCGGTGTTATCCATTATATGCGGCAGCGGCGGATTTTGTGACTGAAAATACGGGTCTTGCAATTATGTGAAAAAAATGATATTATTTAAATGAAATTTTTTTGGGGGCAGTATGTGCTATGAAGATATATCAGCTGTTTTTTGAAGCTACAGATTATAACAAGCTTCGGGGGTTTTTGTCCGGACAGAGGGCAAGCCGCTGCGATGGGATAAAAGACGGGAACGCAAGGCTTTCCTCCGCTTATGCATATATTCTGCTGAGGTATTGTCTGCTTAAGGAATACGGAATAACCGGAAAACCTGTTTTTGACTATTCGGACTACGGCAAGCCCGAAATACGGGGCAGCAGTCTTCATATCGGCATAAGCCATGCAAAAAATGCGGTAGTCTGCGCCGCAGACAGCCTGCCCTTAGGACTGGATATACAGGACATACGGAAAATATCAAAGCGGGCGGCGGAGCATTTCTGCACAAAAGAAGAACTTTTACAGGCAGAAAACGCACCCGACAGATTTGAGGAGCTTTCCCGTATCTGGTGCATAAAGGAAAGCAGAGGAAAGCTTACGGGGCTTGGGTTTCAGGAGGGCTTCGGCGGCTTTTCGGCACAGGAGCTTTTACGCTCAGGGACTGCAAAAATAATAAAGAAAGGGGATTTTTTCATTTCCCTCTGCTCGGAAAAGCCTGATTTTGAAATAAGAGAAGTAAGCCCCGAGGAAGCGCTTACTGCACTAAAATAAAGGAAAAGAGAAAAACGACGCTGCCGCGAAAGCGACAACGCCGTTTTATTATTCCTTTTCCATCAGCCCTTAACAGCACCGAGGGTTACGCCCTTGATGATGAACTTTGATAAGAAGAGGTATACAATTACAACAGGGATAATTGCGAGTAAGATTATCATATAAACCTCACCCATATCACCAGACTGGGAGTTGATACGTGAACGTACAATCGCCAGCATGATAGGAAGTGTATAAACCTCTTTCTTACTTAAGATAAGAGCAGGTGTGAAGTAGTTATTCCATGAAGCAACGAAGGCGAAAATCATCTGAACCGCAATCGCAGGCTTTAAGATAGGCATTGCAATTGTGTTGAAGGTCTTGAATTCGCCTGAACCGTCAACTCTTGCAGCTTCAACAATCTCGAGAGGAAGAGTACTGTCGATATACTGTTTCATATAGAAATATGTAGCAGGGGCTGCAATTGCAGGAATTATAAGGGGCCAGAAGGTGTTATTAAGCTTAAGAGCATTTACAATCTGTACGAAACCTAATGCGCTTACCTGAGTAGGAATCATCATTACAAGGATTATGAACTTGTGAGCAAACTTTCTGCCCTTGAAGTCGTAAACACAGATACCGTAAGCAGTCATCATTGAGAAGTAGGTTGTAAGAATAGCTGTACATGCTGCAACAATAAAGCTGTTTAAAAGACCCTGAGGCAGGAAGAAGATGCTGTCGTCATTCCATGCAGTTACAAGGTTATCGAAGAAATGCTCACGGGGAATAAGGGTAAAGCCCGCCTGGAGCTGTGCATTCGATCTTGTAGAGTTGATTATCATCAGGTAGAAGGAGAAAAGGCTTAAGAAGGTAACGAAAATAAGGAAAATATAAGTAATAATTCTGGAAATAAGAAGCGAGGTCTTATCGCTCTGCGCGTCGTAATTTCCGGGAGTCGTTGACTTTGCCATTACTTCTTACCTCCTTTTTTCTTTTTCTCCGAAGGCTCGGTAAACTTAAATACAAGCATACTGAGTGCGCCGGTAATTATAAACAGTACTAAGGATACGGCACCTGCCATACCATAGTTCTTACTTGTACCGATATATCTGTTAAGGCTCATTACAAGCGTGGTAGTTGACCTGTTCGGATTACCTGTACCGGAGGAAATAATCTGCGGTACGTCGAACATCTGAAGACCACCGATAAGGGCTGTAATTACAACATAAACGATAATCGGCATAAGCAGAGGAAGCGTAATCTTGAAGAATACCTGAATCGAGGTAGCGCCGTCGATGGATGCTGCCTCAAAAAGGCTCTGGTCGATTCCCATAATACCTGCCATAAGAAGTATCGTGGTATTACCGAACCACATCAGGAAGTTGATAAACGCTATAATCGACCTTGCGGACCATACATTATCGAAGAACATGAAGGTTTCTCCGCCCATAGCATTGATAAGCTGGTTGATAGGTCCTACATTGCCGAACAGTGTAAAGAATAACATTGAGAAAGCCGAAGCCATGATAAGGTTAGGCATATAGATTACGGTCTTGAAGAAGGTCTGACCCTTGATATTAAGCCTTGTGCTGGTGAAAATAACAGCAAGCAGAAGAGCGAAAATAATCTGCGGTACAGCGCCCATAATCCACATAATCATTGTATTTGCGGTGTAGTCGAGAATATCAATTGAACCCGTGTTGGAAATGGAAAACAGCTTTACGTAGTTGTCCAGTCCTATAAAGTTAGGTCCTATCGTCTTCATACCGTCCATATAGTTCTCAAAGAAGCTGTTATAGAAGGTATAGAGCAGAGGGATAAGGGAACAAAGAGTATAGACTACAAAGAAAGGTGCAATGAAAGCATAACCCCATTTTGCATAGCTTATCGACTTGTGTTTTTTAGAACTCATAAGCCATTGTCCTCTCATTCATAGAATAAGAGGTGAGGCAAAAACTTGCCCCACCTCTTTTAAATCATCTGAGTGTAAACAAGTTATCAAGCAATATCACTTACGGAGTTGTGATTGCAGGATATGTTTCGTTTACATAGGTATAGAAGTTTTTAAGAGCAGTATCCTTATCAAGATTGCCTATAACGTACTCCTTGATGTATTCCTGATACTTTTCATTGAGAAGCTGGTCGTACTGAGTATTGTTCTGGAACTTGATGTTCTTAGCAAGGTCTACGAATACAGCAACGTCGTTCTGACCGCCGAGGAATTCAGAACCGTAGTTGGGATCTTCAGCAAACTTCTGGTTTACAGCAGAGTTGTTTGTGAACTGAGCGTCGTTCTTGATGAGGTTTTCGCAGATTTCTTCGTTAACTGTGAATGCTTCAAAGATGTCCTTGAGCATATCGCCGTTGTCGGAACCTTCAGCAGCGAGGAGCCATGTACCGCCCCAGAAGTGAGCCATAGGACCTTCGCAGATAGCCCAGTCGCCCATGCATCCGCCGTTTTCTTCTGTTTCGTGAGCGTTGCCCATGCAGAAGTTGAAGTACCAAGCAGGACCGAAGAAGCACATTACCTTACCGGAAGCAAACATCTGGTCTGTCTTTTCAGCATCCCAGATACCAGCGGAAAGGGTGTAGCCGTTTGAGTAGTACTTCTTAGCCTGTTCTGTCCATTCTTCGATAACAGCAGGCATTGTGAGCTGACGGTCTGTTACCCAAGGAGTAGCAGCGTTGTTGGAGAAGGGTCTGTATGTTTCAGCGAAAGAACCGGTCATTAAGTAGCCGAGATCCTTAGCCTTAGCAGCAGCCTCGTCAAACTTTGTCCAGTCGGAGAGAAGAGCCTGAACTTCAGCAGGATCGTCTGTTCCGAGAACTTCCTTAGCGATAGAACGTCTGTAGATTAAAGCAGAGGGGCAGCACTGGAAGGAAGCGCCCTTAACAGCTCCGTTGGAGTCTGTAGCAGCTTCAACTGTGTACTTGTAGGTTGTGTCAGCAGGTGTGTAGCCGATCTTGGAAGTATCCATTGTGTACTCGGAATCTACATACTTGATGATGTAGTCTGCTTCAGCAAGGAACATATCAACCTTTTCGTCTGCAGCTGCGTCAGCCTGAGCAAGGAGAGCTTCGTCAAGCTTCTGCTGGTATGCACCACCGTCGGAAGGAGTGATTACCCAGTTAACTTCTACTCCCTCGGGAACGGTGTAGTACTTCTCAAAGAAGCCCTTGAACTCTTCGTTCCAAGCGTAGATGTTGAATACCTTGCCCTGTTCAGCAGCGGGGGTATCAACTGCTGCGGTTGTTTCTTCACCGGCATTGTCTGCTGCTGTTGTGGTGGCAGCGTCATCTCCGCCAGCTGTGGTTGTAGTTTCAGCGGCAGGTGTCTGTCCGCATCCAGCTACAGAGAGAATCATTGCTGACGCTAAAAGCGCTGTCATAATTCTTTTCTTCATAGTTTTTTCCTCCAAAAGTATAGCGGTTTATAAAAACCTTTTGAATTATAAATTGCACAGAGCATGTATTTTTTACAAGCCCCGCAATTTCATTTGTTACTATATCACAAATCCGGAGAATTTGCAAGCCCTTTTTTGAAAATTATTTCACATATTCCAATGGAAACGTTTACAAAATGGCGCCGCGGCAGGGTCTTTTGTATAAAATTACAACTCAGTCGATTTTGGTCGGTTTCTGTTTTATAATCTACCGAAATATTCTCTTTACCCTTGATTTTAAAGCCTTTGAGAGAAGACAAATTTTTCTTGAATTTTACAATTTTCTATTTAAGCCCGTTTTTTCAACAGATTTTTTCTTATCTCTTTGTGCATTTCGCCGAAAAATTTTTATCAAGGCCTGTAAACGTTATCCTCTGATGTTAAAAATTAGTCAATTGTGCGGCGTACCTAATAAGTAACTGCATATTACTTAAAATATAATAATTTATGCGAATTTTTTTAGTTCTTTTTACCGAAAATTTATCCCGCAATACCGCCTCCGAATAAGCTTCTGAGCGGGATTGTGCAATATAACCGTTTTTCCCTCGGAAGAATATGAAAAAATGTTCAAAAAATTTTCCGAAAACGCTTGAATTTAGTCATAAAATATTGTAAAATAGTATTGTCGTTTCATTATATGCGGAAATGCCCCCGATATTACGGCGGCAGGTGCATATAATAAATATGGTATATACGAATCGGGGTGCGGTTATGAAAAGCTGTTTTCACAAATGCAGTTGCTGTCATTTATTCGGAATAGCTGTATCTGCGCACTCCTGCACCAAAAAGACCGATAAAAACACGGCTGTACGCTAAGACGCTGAGCATACGGCTTTTTTTATTTTACAGAAAGGACGTTCTTACTATGAAAAAGGTTGGAATTATTATGGGCAGCGACAGCGACCTGCCTGTTGTAAGAAAGGCGGCGGAAAGCTGCAAGCAGTTCGGCGTGCCCTTTGAAATGCACGTTATGTCCGCTCACCGCTCCCCTGCCGAGGCTGCGGACTTCGCACGGAATGCCCGCAAAAACGGCTTCGGAGTTCTTATAGGTGCAGCAGGCATGGCGGCGCACCTTGCCGGAGCTTTAGCGGGAAACACAGACCTGCCGGTTATCGCCCTGCCCGTAAAGGCAAAGGCTTTAGAGGGAGTGGATTCCCTGCTCTCCTCAGTTATGATGCCGCCGGGAGTACCTGTTGCATGTGTGGGAATTGACTGCGCTGCAAACGCAGGCTATCTTGCAGTTCAGATACTGGCTGTCTCCGACGATGAGCTTGCCGCTAAGTTTGCGGCGTTCAAGGAGGAACAGCACCGGAAAAATCTTGAAGCAGACAGAAAAATGCAGGAAACTGCAAAGGAAATATGACGAAAAGGAAGGATTTTATCATGGAAAAGAAGGAACAGCTTTACGAAGGAAAGGCAAAGAAGGTTTTCGCAACCGAAAACCCCGACTACGTTATCGTATCCTACAAGGACGACGCTACCGCATTCAACGGTCTTAAGAAGGGCACAATCACCGGCAAGGGCGTTATCAACAACAGAATGACCAACTATATGTTCGGTCTTCTCGAAAAGGCGGGCATCCCCACTCACCTTGTTGAGGAGCTTAACGACAGAGAAACCCTCGTTAAGAAGGTTGAAATCGTACCCCTTGAGGTAATTGTAAGAAACGTTGCGGCAGGAAGCTTTTCAAAGAAGCTTGGCATTGAGGAAGGAACTCCCTTAAAGCAGCCTACATTAGAGTTCAGCTACAAGAACGACGACCTGGGCGACCCCTTTATCAACGATTATTATGCACTCGGCTTAGGACTTGCTACAAAAGAAGAAATTGATACTATCACAAAGTACGCTTTTGCTGTCAACGACTTTATGCTTGATTTCTTCAAGAAGCTGGGCGTTGACCTTATCGACTTCAAGCTTGAATTCGGAAGATTCAAGGGAGAAATCGTTCTTGCTGACGAAATTTCACCCGACACCTGCCGTTTCTGGGATTCAAAGACCCACGAAAAGCTTGACAAGGACCGCTTCCGCCGTGATATGGGCGGAGTTGAGGACGCATACAAAGAGATTATGAAAAGAATTATGGGTGAATAATCCCATTTTTGTGCAGTTCTTCTGACTTGCAGACTACTCCAAAGGAAAGGAACTTAAGTTTATGGGAGGATTTTTCGGTGCGGCTTCAAGAAACGACTGCGTAACAGACGTTTTCTTCGGAACCGACTACCACTCGCATTTAGGAACAAGGAGAGGCGGTATGGCTGCCTACTCTCCGGAGCTTGGCTTTCAGCGCTATATCCACAGCATTGAAAACTCGCCCTTCAGAACCAAATTTGAAAACGACGCAGCCTCTATGAAGGCTAATCTTTGCATAGGCTGCATAAGCGACACCGACCCGCAGCCTATTCTTGTAACCTCAAAGCTGGGACTTTACGCAATCTGCACCATAGGCATAATCAATAATGCACAGGAGCTTGCAAAGGAGCTTCTTGACGGCGGCTGCCCCAACTTCGAGGCTATGAGCAGCGGCAATATCAACTCGGGAGCAATCATCGGCGCACTTATTGCACAGAAGGATACCCTTACCGAGGGCATACGCTACGCTCAGGAAAAGATTGACGGCACAATGTCCCTTATGATTCTTACCAAGGACGGCATTATCGCCGCAAGGGACAAGAAGGGCAGACTTCCTATTGTTGCAGGAAGGCGGGAGGACGGCTTCTGCTTCTCCTTTGAGTCCTTTGCTTTCCAGAAGCTGGGCTACACCACCTACAGGGAGCTTATGCCGGGAGAAATAGCGAAAATCACCCCTGATAAGTGCGAGACCCTTGAAAAGGGCTGGGAGGATATGAAGATATGTACCTTCCTCTGGACCTATTACGGCTATCCGAATGCTGTTTACGAGGGCGTTACCGTTGAAACAATGCGTACCCGAAACGGGGAGATTATGGCTGAAACGGATATGAAAAACGGTCGGCTTCCCGACGTTGACTATATCTGCGGCGTTCCGGATTCCGGCGTTCCCCATGCAATCGGATACGCAAACAGAAGCGGTATCCCCTTCGCAAGACCTTTTATAAAGTATACGCCCACATGGCCACGAAGCTTTATGCCACAGAACCAGTCCATGAGAAATCAGGTCGCAAAGATGAAGCTTATCCCTGTTCACGAGCTTATCGAGGGCAAGAAGCTATTATTCGTTGACGACAGTATCGTAAGAGGAACGCAGATGCGTGAAACAGTGGAATTTCTCTACGAGAACGGCGCTAAGGAAGTGCACATGCGCTCCGCCTGCCCGCCGATTATGTACGGCTGCAAATACCTGAACTTTTCAAGAAGCACTTCTGAGCTTGAGCTTATCGCAAGGCAGATTATACACGAGGCAGAGGGCGAAGAGGGCGTAAAGTATATTGAGGAATACAGCGATTCCTCCACCGAAAGAGGCAGGAAGCTGCGGGACGAAATCTGCCGCAGACTTAAGCTTACCTCGCTTGAATTCCAGTCCCTTGAAGGCACAAGACGAGCCGTCGGACTTCCCGACTGCAAGCTCTGCACCTACTGCTGGAACGGAAAGGAATGATTTTTTTGGACAAGCTCTTACACGAAGAATGCGGCGTTTTCGGCGTATTCGCAAACAAGAAGTCAAACGTTGCCGCAACCGCTTACTATGGTCTTTTTGCATTACAGCACAGAGGACAGGAAAGCTGCGGAATTGTGGTTAACGACGACGGGGTTTTCAACTCCTACAAAGACGTAGGACTTGTCAACGACGTTTTTACTCCCGAAATACTGGGAAATTTAGGTCTCGGAAATATGGCGGTTGGACACGTCAGATACGGCACAACCGGTGCCAACGCAAGGCTTAATGCACAGCCCATTCTTGTGAACCATTTCAAGGGCAGAATGGCGCTGGCGCATAACGGTAACCTTGTGAACACCTACGAGCTGCGGCACGAGCTGGAGCTTGCAGGCTCTATCTTCCACACCACCAGCGACACCGAGGTTATCTCCTATCTTATAACAAAGGAACGGCTTGGCGCACCCTCGATTGAGGAAGCGGTTAACCGTGCCATGAATAAAATCAAGGGCGCTTACTCCCTTGTAATAATGTCTCCCGCTAAGCTTATTGCAGCAAGAGACGAAAACGGCTTCAGACCCCTTTGCTACGGCGTTACCGAGGAGGGCACCTATATCGTGGCTTCGGAAAGCTGCGCTTTAGACGCAGTAAGCGCTAAGTTCGTAAGGGATATTGAGCCGGGCGAAATAGTTATTTTCGACGAAAACGGTATCCGTTCAATTACGGAACACTGCAATAAAAAGCCGAAAACCCTCTGCGTTTTCGAGTATATCTACTTTGCCCGCCCCGATTCCGTTATCGACGGTGCTTCGGTGCATGAGGCAAGGCTAAGGGCAGGAGCCTTTCTCGCCCTCGAACACCCGGTACAGGCAGACATCGTAATCGGCGTTCCCGATTCGGGACTTGACGCAGCAATCGGCTACTCCCGTCAGTCGGGAATACCCTACGGTATCGGCTTTATCAAGAACAAGTATATCGGAAGAACCTTTATCTCCCCCGGTCAGTCCGCCCGTGAGGACAAGGTAAGAATAAAGCTTAACGTGGTTTCAAGCGTTGTTAAGGGCAAGCGGGTTGTGCTTATCGACGACTCGATTGTTCGGGGCACAACAAGCGGCAGGATTGTAAAGCTGCTGAGAGAGGCGGGAGCTTCAGAGGTACACATGCGGGTTTCTGCGCCTCCCTTCCTTAACCCCTGCTACTACGGCACGGACATAGATTCAAGAGAGAATCTTATCGCCTGCCACCATACGGTAGAGGAGATAAGCGAAATTATCGGCGCTGACTCTTTAGGCTACTTAAGCGTTGACAATGCAAGAAAGCTTGCTGTACACTGCAACGGCAGCTGCGGTGAGGGATATTGCACTGCCTGCTTCAACGGCGAATATCCTACCGATATACCCTCGGAAATGCACAAGGACAGATTTGAACAGAAAATAAGCGAAAACAAAACCCGTTAATGAAAGGTTGGTTACATTATGAAAAACAGTCATTCCGAAAGCTACAAGGCAGCAGGCGTTGACGTTACCGCAGGCTACGAGTCGGTAAAGCTTATGAAAAAGCACGTCGAGCGCACCAATATCCCCGGAGTTCTTGACGGAATAGGCGGCTTCGGCGGTCTTTTCCAGCTTGACACCGCAGGAATTGAAAACCCCGTTCTGGTTTCCGGAACAGACGGCGTAGGAACAAAGATAAAGCTTGCGTTCCTGCTTGATAAGCACGACACTATCGGTATCGACGCAGTTGCTATGTGCGTGAACGATATTATCTGCTGCGGCGCAAAGCCCCTTATCTTCCTTGATTATATCGCCTGCGGCAAGAATAACCCCGAAAAGATTGCTGACATTGTAAAGGGCGTTGCAGAGGGCTGCGTTCAGGCGGGCTGCGCTCTTATCGGCGGCGAAACTGCTGAGCACCCCGGTCTTATGCCCGAGGACGAATACGACGTTGCAGGCTTCAGCACCGGCGTTGTTGACAAGAACAAGATAATCGACAATAACACAGTAGCAGAGGGCGACGCAATTATCGGACTTGCCTCCACAGGCGTTCATTCCAACGGCTTCTCACTTGTAAGAAAGGTATTCAATATCAACAGCAAGGAAGCGCTGGACGAGGTACTGCCCGACGGAAAGACCTTAGGAGAAACTCTCCTTACTCCTACGCAGATTTATGTAAAGCCCGTACTTGAGCTTATAAAGCAGGTACAGGTAAAGGCAATCAGCCATATCACAGGCGGCGGCTTCTACGAGAATATCCCCCGTTCTATCCCCGAGGGCTATACTGCCGCTATAAAGAAGGACAGCTATCCTGTTCCCTATATCTTTAAGCTGTTGCAGGAGCGTGGCGGTATCGACGAGCACGATATGTACAATACCTTTAATATGGGTATCGGTATGTCAATTGTTGTACCTGCGGCCGACGCTGAAAAGTCAGTAAAGCTTATGGAAAGCTTCGGCATTAAGGCATGGGTTATCGGAGAAATCAGAAAATCCGAGGAAGCTATCGTAATTGAATAATAAGGACAGAAATATGAAGAATATTGCAGTTCTCGTTTCCGGCGGCGGAACGAATTTACAGGCGCTTATTGACGCAGAAAAGCACGGCGGTCTTGGCGACGGTAGAATTACCTGCGTTATCTCCTCAAAGGAGGGGGCTTACGCGCTTGAAAGAGCGAAGAATAACGGAATAAAGGCGCTTACACTTATCCGTAAGGACTACCCGGATATTGCAGCCTACAGCAAGGCTATGACCGGGCTTTTACAGGCTGAAAAGGCGGACCTTGTGGTGTATGCGGGCTTTATGACTATCCTTGACGAGCAGGTCTGCCGTGCATTTCCCAACAAGATGATAAACGTACACCCTGCCCTTATACCCTCCTTCTGCGGAAAGGGATTTTACGGACTTCATGTTCACGAGGCTGCCCTTGCAAAGGGCGTAAAGCTTACGGGAGCAACCGTCCATTTCGTAACAGAAGAATGTGACGGAGGTCCTATCATACTGCAAAAAGCAGTAGAAGTAAAGAACGGCGATACCCCCGAAATTCTCCAGAAGCGTGTTATGGAGGAGGCGGAATGGAAAATTCTGCCTAAGGCGGTACAGCTTTTCTGCGACGGAAAGATAACCGTTGAAAACGGACATACGATTATAAACGACTAAGACAGAAAGGACGCAGAGCTATGGAAATCAACTCTATCGAAAAGGAACTAAGAAGCCTCGAATACCACGGCAGAGGCATTATGCTGGGAAAATCCCCCGACGGTAAGAAGGCGGTTATCGCTTACTTTATTATGGGCAGAAGCGAGAACAGCCGCAACCGTGTGTTTGTCGAAGAAGGAGAAGGCATCAGAACAGAGGCTTTCGACCCCTCAAAAATGGTTGACCCACACCTTATTATCTATGCTCCCGTAAGAGTTCTGGGCAACAAGACCATTGTTACCAACGGCGACCAGACTGACACAATCTACGAGCTTATGGATAAGCAGCAGACCTTTGAGCAGGCGCTTCGCACCCGTGAGTTTGAGGACGACTGCCCCAACTACACACCCAGAATTTCAGGCATTATCCACCTTGATAACGGCTCTATGAACTACGCTATGTCCATTCTCAAAAGCGACGACGGTGACGCTTCCTGCTGCATAAGAAATACCTTCGCATACAGCGCTCCCAAGGCGGGAGAAGCAAGATTTATCCACACCTACAAGGCTGCCGGAAATCCCCTCCCCAGTTACGAGGGCGAGCCTAAGAAGGTTGCTGTCCCCGACGTGGATATTGATACCTTTACAAAGCTTGTATGGGACAACCTGAACGCTGACAACAAGGTTTCCCTCTTCACAAGATACATTGACATTGAAACAGGCAAGTACGAAAGCAGAAATGTAAACAAGAACGTTGAAACGGAAAGGAATACGGGAAATGAAAGAACTGGAATTAAAGTACGGCTGTAACCCCAATCAGAAGCCCTCAAGAATTTTTATGGAAGAGGGCGAGCTTCCTATTGAAGTGCTGAACGGCAAGCCCGGATATATCAACTTTATGGACGCATTCAACGGCTGGCAGCTTGTAAAGGAGCTTAAAAAGGCTACCGGACTTCCTGCAGCAACCTCCTTCAAGCACGTTTCCCCCGCAGGTGCAGCAGTTGGTCTGCCTCTTACTGATGTACTCAAGAAGATTTACTGGGTTGACGATTTAGGCGAGCTTTCTCCCCTTGCCTGCGCTTATGCAAGAGCAAGAGGCGCAGACAGAATGTCCTCCTACGGCGACTTTATCGCCCTTTCCGACGTCTGCGATGTTTCTACCGCAAAGATGATTCAAAGAGAGGTTTCCGACGGCGTTATCGCTCCCGGATATGAGGACGAGGCTCTTGAAATCTTAAAGTCAAAGAGAAAAGGCACATATAATATTATAAAGATTGACGAAAACTACGTTCCTGCTCCTATCGAGCATAAGCAGGTTTTCGGAATTACCTTTGAACAGGGCAGAAACGAGCTTGTAATCAACGACGAGCTTTTCGCAAATATGGTTACAGAGAATAAGAACCTGCCCGAAAGCGCAAAGACAGACCTTGCAATCGCACTTATCACCCTTAAGTACACCCAGTCCAACTCCGTAGCTTATGCCTGCGGCGGTCAGGCTATCGGTATCGGCGCAGGTCAGCAGTCCCGTATCCACTGCACACGTTTAGCAGGACAGAAGGCTGACAACTGGTACTTAAGACAGTCACCCCAGGTTCTCGGTCTTCAGTTTGTTGACACTATCAGACGTGCAGACAGAGACAACACAATCGACCTTTATATAGGCGAGGACTATATGGACGTGCTTGCTGAGGGCGAATGGCAGAAGTGGTTCAAGGTTAAGCCCGAGGTTTTCACAAGAGAAGAAAAGAGAGCCTGGCTTGATACAATGAAGGGCGTTGCTCTCGGCTCAGACGCCTTCTTCCCCTTCGGCGACAACATTGAAAGAGCACACAAGAGCGGCGTAGAATATATCGCTCAGCCCGGCGGCTCAATCCGTGATGATAACGTTATCGAAACCTGCAACAAGTACGGAATCGCTATGGCGTTTACGGGAATAAGACTGTTCCACCACTAATCCACATGGAAAGGACAGCGAAATGAAGCTTAGCGAGGTTTACCCCGAGCTTTACGACTATCTTGCTTCCAAAAGAGGGGTTGAGATAGACTATAAGGAGGAGTGGGGCTGGACAAGGTTTATGCTGAGAGGCAAGATGTTCGCCGCTATCTGCGCTGACGGGACGGAAAACGCCCTGCTCAATATAAAGGCACAGCCCGACTACAACGAAACTATCCGCTTCCTGCACGAGGACATAAACGAGGGCTACTATATGAATAAGGTGCACTGGAACAGCGTTAAGCTTACAGGCACGGTGCCCTACGAGGTAGTAAAGGATATGTGCGACAGAGGATATAATATCGTCCTGCGGCATTTACCGAAAAAGGCTCAGCACGAAATATTAGAGGA